>NZ_JACVVH010000069.1:0-19647 GCF_016647865.1 Pseudomonas sp. S60
TTTTGTTACGGGTGGGTCACTGGCCCCTGCCGCCCCTTCAAAATCCGGGGGGGCGGCCTGTTCATTGAAGACAACCTGATCACCCAGGTTGGCCCCAGCGACACCCTGCCCCAACACGCGGACGTGGTGCTGGACATGGCCGGCAAGGTGGTTATCCCGGGGCTGGTCAACACCCACCACCACATGTATCAGAGCCTTACCCGGGTAGTGCCTGCCGCCCAGGATGGGGAACTGTTCAACTGGCTTACCCAGCTGTACCCGATCTGGGCACGGCTGACCCCGGAAATGATCGCGGTATCGACCCAGACCGCCATGGCCGAACTGATCCTGTCCGGTTGCACCACCTCCAGCGACCACCTGTACATCTACCCCAACGGCTGCAAGCTCGACGACAGCATTCACGCGGCCGCCGACATCGGCATGCGCTTCCATGCCGCGCGCGGCAGCATGAGCGTGGGCCAAAGCCAGGGCGGCCTGCCACCAGACTCGGTGGTGGAGAAGGAACCCGACATCCTCAAGGAGTCGCAACGGCTGATCGAGGACTACCACGACGCCAGCCACGGCGCCATGCGCCGCATTGTGGTGGCGCCCTGCTCGCCGTTTTCGGTCAGCCGCGACCTGATGCGAGAAGCGGCCGTGCTGGCCCGGCACTACGGTGTGTCGATGCACACGCATCTGGCGGAGAACGTCAACGACATCGCCTACAGCCGGGAAAAATTCGGCATGACCCCTGCCGAGTACGCCGAAGACCTTGGCTGGGTGGGGCACGATGTCTGGCACGCCCACTGCGTGCAACTGGACCAGCACGGCATCGAACTGTTCGCCCGCACCGGCACCGGTGTTGCCCATTGCCCCTGCTCGAACATGCGCCTGGCTTCGGGTATTGCCCCGGTGCGCCGCATGCGGGATCACGGGGTGCCGGTGGGCCTCGGGGTGGACGGCTCGGCGTCCAACGATGGCGCCAGCATGATTGGCGAGGTACGCCAGGCCTTGCTGCTGCAGCGGGTAGGGTTCGGGCCGGATGCCATGACCGCGCGCGAGGCGCTGGAGATCGCCACACTGGGCGGGGCGAAGGTGCTTAACCGTGATGATATCGGCGCACTGGCCCCTGGCATGGTGGCCGACTTCGTCGCTTTCGACCTTGGGAACGTGGCCTATGCCGGGGCTCACCACGACCCGCTGGCGGCGTTGGTGTTCTGCACCCCAACCCAGGTGCACACCAGCGTGATCAATGGCCGCGTCGTGGTGCAGGGCGGGCACCTGGTTACCGTGGACCTGCCACGGGTACTGGAGCGCCACAACCAGCTGGCGCGCCAGCTGGTCAGCGGCGACTGAGCGCCCAGCCGGGCCCGCGCGGGGTGTGCGCAGGCCCGGCCGTTTTCACAGCGCCATCACCATCTCGTGCCAGGCCATGCCCCCATGCTCGGAAGGTGACGGCTGCACATAGCGGTAGCCCATCTTCTCGTACAACGGCACATGCTGGGCCTTGCACATCAAATGGATGGTCTGTTTGCCTGCGGCCTTCATCTGGGCGACAAAGGCCTGCATCAGCTGCCTGGCGTAGCCCTTGCCCTGCTGGGCGGGGTCGACCACCACCGACATGATCACCACGTTCGGTGCGGCCGGGTCGTGCCCCACCAGCTCCTTGAAGGCCTCGTCCGCCATGACCACCTGGTGGGCACAACCGCTGTTGATGAAGCCAACGATATCGCCATCGCTCTCCAGCAGCAGGAAGCCTTGGGGGTATTGGGTGATGCGGGTGGCGATCTTTTCCAGTGTGGCGGCTTCGTCCCCTTCGTAGGCGCCGGTTTCGATGGCATGGCAGCGGTAGGCATCCTCTGCCACCGGGGAGCGGAATTGAAGCGTGGGCATGGCGGTTGTCCTTGGGTGAGGCGTAGGGCTGGTCTATGGTAACCGCCCGTCAAGCTTGCCGCGATGCCGTAATGGCAAGCATCATGGGCACCTTACTTGATGCTGCGGATTTGCCGATGACCGTTGTACCCTTGCCACCTGCTGAAGCAAGCCGCTGCAAACGCCTGAAAGCGTCCACCCACCGGGAGCACGACAGCGTCGATCAGCTGGTGGTAGCCGCACGGCCATTCGAAAGCCGTGAACGCTATGCCCGTTTTTTGCAGGTGCAGTACCAGTTCCACGGCAGCCTTGTGGGGCTTTATCAGGATGAACAGCTGAACGAGCAACTGCCGGGCCTTAATGGGTTATCGCGTTTTGCCGCAGTGCAGCAGGACATGCAGGACCTGCTGCTACAGCAACCGCCCGTGCCCACGCCGGTGCGGGCAAGCCCAGCCCAGGCGCTGGGTTGGCTGTACTGCTGCGAGGGTTCGAACCTGGGGGCGGCCTTTCTGTTCAAGTGGGCCCAGCACCTGGGCCTGGACGGCACTTGCGGTGCCCGCCATCTGGCCGCCCACCCACAAGGGCGCGCCCTGCACTGGCAGGCCTTCGTTGCCGGCGTCGATGAACTGAGCCTGACGCAGCACCAGGAAACCGAAGCGATCGACGGCGCCATTGCCGCCTTCGACGCCTACCGAGGCCACCTTCACAACGTGTTCGGCGCCAAGCATTAGCGCAGTGCCCTTAAAACTTGGCCAACTCTTCCCGGCAAAACTCGACGAACAACTGTGCAGGCTTGGTCAGGTGCACCCGCTTCAACCAGGCGGCCGCCAGACCCGACAGAGCGACCGGCTCGGTAATGTCGAGCATCGCCAGGCGCTGGCCATCGTAGGTGTAGGGAGAATGAGGGCGGGTGACCAGCAGCGAGAAACCAAAGCCCTGCCCCACCATGCCGCGCACCATCTCGATGGAGGGTGAGCTGAAGACGATGTTGGGGGTAAGGCCCATTTCATTGAACAGGCTGACGAAATAAGTGCGGCTCGGGGCAACATCCAGCAGGATCATCGGCTCCGGGCACAGGTCACGCAGCGACACCTGCGCCTGCCCGGCAAAGCGGTGGTTTTCCGGCAGCAGTACATAGGGCTTCTGCGGCGGCATCAGTGGCTCGGCCTCGATGGTGCCATCCAGGTCATGGTCGTACAGAAACGCCAGGTCGAAGGTGCCCGCTGTCAGGCCTTGAATCAAATCTTGCTGTTCGCCGTCGCGCAAGCGGATGTCCACGCCGGGGTAGCGCTGCCTGAACCCTGCGATCAAGCGCGGCAGGTACAGGGGCGCGACCGTCTCGAAACAGCCGATGTCGATCTGCCCGGCGACGGTGTCATTGTCGGCCAAGGCATTCTGCTCGAACTCATGGGCCATTTGCAGCAGCGACTTGGCCTTGGCGTAGAAGCGCTTGCCGCTAGGGGTCAACGATACGCCCTGGGCGTGATGACGGATGAACAACTGCACGCCGAAGCTTTCTTCCAGGCCCTTGATCGCCGTGGAAATGGACGGCTGTGCGATGTAAAGCTGGCGCGAGGCCTCGGCCACGCTCCCGGCTTCAACGGTGGTAACGAAGTACTTGAGTTGTCGCAAGGTGTAGGCGGCCACAGGTTCCTCTCTGACGCGTCAGGGCGCTCGGGAATGATGACCACACTTTACCCCCCGCAGGGTCACGGGTGGCGCAGTACTGGCAAGGATTTGGCTATGGCCAGAGCAGGTTTTTTATGGTCACTCGCTGCGCCCAAGGCTGGTCAAACCCGCGGGAGCGTCTTTACTGGTAGTAACAGCCCCAGCCCAGGTGCATGCCTATGAAGATCATGGTCACCAGCATCCTCGTCGACGACCAGGCCAAAGCCCTGGCCTTCTACCATTACGTACTCGGCTTCGAACCCAAGCACGATACCCCGATGGGAAGGCACCGCTGGCTCACTCTCACCTCCCCGAACGACCCTAACGGCGTGGAGCTGCTGCTCGAACCCGATGCACACCCGGCTGCCAAAGTGTACAAAGCGGCGCTCAAGCATGACGGCATACCCGCCGCGTCGTTTGGCGTGCGCGACCTGCAGGCCGAATACACCCGGCTGTGCGCGGCAGGCGTGCAGTTTACCCAGCCACCTTCAGAAGCCGACGCTGCCCTCACGGCGGTGTTCGATGACACCTGCGGCAACCTGATACAAATCACCCAGAAACATTAGCCGATAGGCTGCTCCACCGGGACGCGCAGGGCATCCAGACGGCAACAGGTAGGGCTAATCTGCCTCAGCCGTTTCTGTGCACTAACAAGGAAAACAGATGCGCCACGAATTCAGTGAAGTGCTCAACGACCTGGTGGACTACTTTCTGCTCGGGGATATCCAGCTGCTTGAGCGCTTCAAGCAGGAGTATGCACTGCCAGATGACCTGGCCTACGCGTTCACCCACAACGACTCCGGTGACCAGGCGGTGCGCGAGGGCGTGGTGTTGCCACTTGCAGGGGTAGACAACCTGCCCTACCACATTCTGTTCACCCTCGAGGGCGAGACACCGGCCTTGCGCATGCCGGGCAGCCGCCTGAAGCATCAACGCGATGGCTACGTGGTACGGGTCGAACATGGCGCGCTGATGCTGTACACCTGGCGTATCCTGCAGCACTTCACCGCCAAGACACTCGGCGACCTGATGGCGCGCTACCAGGCCCCAGGCCGCCCCATGATCGAAGTGGCAAACGGCTGGTACGGTGTAGAGGTACTGGCCGGTGCACTAGTCCGCGACGGGTTGTACGAGCCGGCCTTCGAGTTCGTCCTGACCCCGCGCTGGAGCCGCGGCGAAGCCACGACCGTGGACACCCGCTACAGCTTCAGCCTGCGGGGCTACTTCGACTGACTCCACCTACTCGTTGACCAGGCGCTGCAGTACCCCGCCTTCATGACGCGCCAGAATGCGCAGCAACTGGTCCACCAGCGCGCGGTCCGGCGCATCCAGGTGGAAATGGTGCCCGCCAGGGTGCCAGGACACTTTGGCCTGGCTGGGCAATGCGGCTTCGCGCCGGCCAAAGGCTTCACCGGTGAACGCTCCCTGGCGGCCGAACAACAGGTACAACGGGCAGCGGATCTGGGCGAGCAGGTCGCAGGCCTCGCGCTCAGTCAGCGGCATGGGCTCGGGGAGCACCAGCCGAGGGTCGTGCCGCCAGCAGTAACCCTCGTTCAGTTGCAGCAAGTCGCGCAGGGCCAGCAGCCGGGCGGAGGCTTCGGACAGGCCGGTGTCCAGGCGCTCGCGGCGTTGGGCCAGGGCGGTGTTCAGGTCGTCGAAACGCTGCACGTCACGCTCGCTGAAACCCTGCAGCTGGCTGCGCTGCACCATGCGCTTGAGGCGGTAGGCCCTGGCCAGGTGCTGAACCCGGTCATGCTCGGCCACCGTGAAGGGTGCGCCCATGCCGTCGAGAAAGGTCATGCTGGCAATGGCGCTGGTCATGGCGGCCAGCAGCGAAGCCACGCCGGTGCCCATGCCATGGGCCAGTACGTGAAACTGCCCCAGGCCCAGGCTTTCAGCCACGGCCAGCATGTCTTCGGCGTGTTCCCACAAGTAATAGCCGCTGTCGTGTCGACGGTGGTCGGAGCGCCCGTGCCCGACCAGGTCGGGGGCTACCACGAAGCAGCCATCAAGCATGGGCGCCAGGCGCTCGAACGAGGCCGCGTTGTCGAGCCAGCCGTGCAATGCCAGCACGGGGATGCCGTCTTCCGGCCCCCAGCAACGCACCGCGATTTCGATGCCGTTGAGGTCGAGGGGGTGATCCTTGGGTGTGGATGATGATCGCATGGGTACGCTTCCTGACATGATGCCTGGTACGACCGCTCCAGGCCGAATACGCCACCGTGGCATTCGACTCCTGTCGCCAGCGGCAACCCTTGCGCCGGGCCGCTCTGGGCGCCGACACTCAACCTTGGCCCAAGAAACGCCCCGCCACTGGCCCCTCACCGACGGTGACTTAACCGTCACCGACCCTACTGCCCGCGGTAGTCCTCGAAAAATACCTGCCCGGCATCGACCTGGCTGGACGCTCGCACGGCCACCACACCCTCCCCATTGGCCGGCTCCACGTGCCAGTAGCAGTGCTGCACCGCCCGCGTCACGGCCACATAGGCCAGGCGCTGCACCTCGTCCTTCTGCGCCGTGTCGAACGGCTGGCCATCGCCGGCCTTGCCCAGCCCCGCCAGGCGGTACACCTGGTTCTTGTATGGTGAACGGGTGAGGTATTGGCAATCACCCAGCATGAACACCGCGTCGGCCTGCAGGCCCTTGGCACTGTGGTAAGTGAGCTGGCGCAACCGACGCTGCTCGGGGGGCAGCGCCGACTCGGCCTGCATCACGCTGTACAGGTGCTCGCTCATCAGGGCGCGATCGGCCCCCTTGCGGTACAGCATCAGCACCGATTCGCCACGCTGGTAGTGTTCGATCAGGGTCTGGCCCAGTGCTGCCTCGTCGCGCTCTAACACCTTGACCGGGGTGCCGGGCAACGCCGCCGCCGGGCCACTGGCACGGGCCTTCTTGCCGGTAATGGCCGGGGTACCCTTGACCAGGTGCTCGGCTGCATCAATCACCTGCTGCTGGCAACGGTAGTTGTCGACCAGAAGCACCCGCGTATTGGCGGGCGTGGGGAAGGCCTTGGTGAACTCCATGAAGTACGTGGGCGAACTGCCGCGCCAGCCATAGATCGACTGCCAGTCATCGCCCACGCACATCAGCGATGAGTATTGAGCCTGCCGCCCTGCATGCATGGCTGAGCCGCGCCGGCGGATCTCGGCAAGGCAAGCACGCAGCCAGCTGACGATCTGCGGCGAAACGTCCTGGAATTCGTCGATCATCAGGTGCGCCAGCGGGCGCAGCAGCGGGTCGGGCAGCAACCGCAGGTTTTCCGCGTTGTTCTCGCCGAAAAGGGCGAACATGTGGTTGTAGGTCATCACCGGGGGCGACTGGTCCAGCAGATGCCCTTCCAGCGCGCGCCAATACAGGGCCAGCGCCTCGAAGAACAACGCATCGCTGTCGCCTGACGCAAATTGCATGGCCCGCACGGCGGTGGGCACATCCAGGCCGAGGTTTTCGATGAAGTTGGCCGCCGCCACGAATGCATCCAGCAGTGGCGCCGGGGCCAGCTCGCCCTTCACCTTGTATTCAAAGCCTGGGCCCGCTACGGCATCACCGGCCAGCGAGGCGGCCAGGCGCCGGGCCATGGCGTAGTTGTCCAGCCAGATCAGGGGTTGGTCGCAGAAGGCCTGCAACAAGGTGCGCTTGACCGCCCATTCGGCGCGCACCGCCAGCTTGGCACCCGGGCGCTGGTATTGCGCGCTCTCGGACGGGTCGAAACCCAGCACCAGCAGCGGCCCGCCCTGCCCCAGGCGACCGTGCACATGAAAGCGGCTGCCGCGTATCGACACCGTCTCCCGGCATGGTTCGATGCCCTTGATGGGCCAGGCGCCTGCTGCAAACCACAGGTCTTCGATTACATCGCACAGCTCTTCATCACGCTGGGCCGCCAACTGCGTGACTTGGGCACGCTTTTGCACATCCGGGTTGTCGGGGTCCAGCGCCTTGAGCTGCAGTGCTTCGTTGCGCAACTGGCCGACCAGCTCGGCAAAACGCGGGCTATGGCCCAGCAACGTGCTGTAGCACTGGTTCAACTGCTGGCGCTGGGCATCGTTAAGGCGCAGGTCGAACGGGTTGCTGTCGGCCTCCGCCTCCTGGCCGGCCGGCAGGTCGTTGCCCAGGGTCTCGAACGCCTGCACCCTGTCGAAGCCCGGCAGGCTGCGCACCAGCGGCAGGATACGTGAATGGAAGGTGCGCACCAGGTCGCGGGCCTGGCCCGGCAGCAGGTTGATCTGCCACAAGGCAAACACCTGCAGCAGGCGCTTGATGAAATCCTTGCGCGACTCGCGGGTGAAGGTGACCACGGTCATCGCGTCCAGCTCATAACCCAGGTAATGGCGCAGCAACAGGATGCGCAGCACCAGGGAGGTACTCTTGCCCGCGCCCGCCCCGGCTACAACGCACGTGGAGGGCGTGTCGCTGAAAATCAGCTTCCACTGCGCGGCACTGGGTTGTGAGTGGGCCGGCATGCGCTGGGCGACATCGGCCTTGAAGCGTTTCTTCAGCTCTGCGGTCAAGGGCAGGCGCCAATCGTCGAACAGGTTGTCGTCCTGGCCGGGGACCGCCGGCAGGTCGGACCGGCAATCACGGATGACCAGCACTTGCCGCCCGGCCTCGTAGCCTTCAGCGCGGCCATACTCCACCGAATGGCGGTGCTGCGCCTGCAGGCCGGTGAGCCCGCGGCCCAGCAAGCGGGCGACCAGGCGCCGGAACCAGGGCAACTGGGCGGGTGGGATCAGTTCGGCGAGGGCCTGGGGTTGCTCGTTGGCCACGGTCACTCCGTTGTCTGGCAAAAACAGCTGCCAATGTTCGCCGTTGCACGCAAAAACTGCCAGCAATTGCTTGCGGATCAGTGCATTAGGCGATGAAACGCAGTAATTCCTTCACACAAAAACATCGACTATATAGATGGTATAAAGCCAATATTTACACTTATTTTCGATACGTGAATGACGCATGATGGTGCCATTCCAACCTCACCGAGGAACCCGATCATGCTGCAACTGCGACCTTTCGAAAGCCTGGGCCATGCCAACCACGGCTGGCTTGACGCCCATCACCACTTCTCGTTCGCCGAGTACCACGACCCTGCGCGGATGCACTGGGGCAACCTGCGGGTGTGGAACGACGACCTGATCGCGGCAGGCAGTGGCTTCCCGCCACACCCGCACCGGGACATGGAAATCATCACCTATGTGCGTGAAGGGGCCATCAGCCATCAGGACAGCCTGGGCAACAAGGGCCGAACCGAAGCGGGTGACGTGCAGGTGATGAGTGCCGGCACTGGCATCGTGCACAGCGAGTACAACCGCGAAGCGGTGGACACGCGCATCTTCCAGATCTGGATCATCCCCGAGCGCACCGGTGATGCCCCGGCCTGGGGCACCCGGCCATTCCCCAAAGGCGAGCGCGGTGAGGGCTTCGTCACCCTGGCCAGTGGCCGCGAGGGCGACGAAGGCAGCTTGCAGATTCGCACCGACGCGCGTTTGGTAGCCGCCACCCTGCGCGCCGGCGAAACGGCCGAGTACCATTTCGACACGGCCCGCCGCGGTTACCTGGTGCCGGCCAAAGGACGGGTCGAGGTCAATGGAGTGCAGGCCAAGGCGCGTGACGGCGTGGCGATCGAGCAAGAGCCGGTGCTGCGGGTAACCGCCCTGGAAGACAGCGAGATCGTGCTGGTGGACGTGGCCTGACCCAGGCCACCCCACCCTCGCCGGCTGGCTCAGCCCTGGCGTTCACCCGCAAGGTCAGCCAGCACTTCAGCCGAGGTGGTGACCTGGCCAAAGTGGTGTTGCCACAAGGCGATTCCCATCTTCGCACTGCGGTCCAGGGAAGAACCCACTGTCATGTCGGTCACCAGCGTCGGCATCAGCCCTGCGTCGAACAGGGCGAAGCCTGCCGCCAGCACGCAGGTGTCGGTTTGCAGGCCACACACCAGCACACGCTCCACGCCCAGCTGACGAAGGTAGGCAATGGCCTCTGCGCTCTGCCCGTAACCATGCTTGACGAACACCTGGTCGGCCTCGATCAGGCTGTCGTCCTGGGCTGCGGGGTGCCAGCCGAGCTGCCGTTCAAAGGGGGTTACCTGCTCATCGTGCAGTTCCACCGAGGCAATGGTCGGGATGTTCGCCGACAGCACGCGCAGGCCATCCACCAGCCATTCCGGCGGGCTGAACGTGGACTGGACATCGACGACGAGCAAAACCTGACGCATTGGCGTATTCCGGGGTAAAAGAACGGGCGGCGAGTATACCTGCTTGCGTGGGTATGGCAGATGCGCGCAGTACCGGTGCCACCGGCGCCAATGAACAAATCTTCATCTTGCAGCCAGCCCTGTGCTGGCGGGCGTGACACGCCAGGCCGGGCGGGCGGCGCGGCCTGGCGCCTTGAGCGAGGCCCTTGCCTTGCGTAGCATCACTGCCCCCCATGCCCCGGCAGGCCACGCGCCTTCGCCCAGTACCCCAGCAGACCGAGCCGATGCCGCAACCGATCCCCCTCAAGGACCACGACAAGGAGAAAAACCTGGTCAACCGTCGGCTGTTGGCCTGCGCTGCCCTGGTGTTCAGCCTGGTGGCCGTGCTGGTGGGGCGCCTCTACGTGCTGCAGGTATTGCAGCATGCCCAGCAGAGCGCGGTGTCGGAGAACAACCGGGTGCATGTGCTGCCCATCGCCCCCGAGCGGGGGCTTATCTACGACCGTAACGGCGTGGTGCTGGCCGACAACAAGCCCAGCTTCGACCTGACCATGACCCGTGAACGTACCGGCGGCGCCACCGCCCAGGTGCTCGATACCCTGACGCAGGTGCTGGGCCTTGGCGAAGAGGACCGCAAGCAGTTCGACAAGGACCTGCGGCGTGGTCGCAAGCCGTTCGAGCCGGTCACGCTGATGGTTGGGCTGGATGAGCAGCAAATTGCCCTGGTGGCGGTCAACCAGTTCCGCCTGCCGGGCCTGGACGTTGAACCACAGTTCATCCGCGAATACCCGCTGGGCGCGCACTTCGCCCACTCGGTCGGCTATGTGGGGCGCATCAACGAAAAAGAAGCCAAGACCCTCGACAGCACCGAATACCGCGGCACCCAGTCGATTGGCAAGACCGGTATCGAGCACTTCTACGAAAGCCAGCTGCACGGCCATGTGGGCTACGAAGAGGTGGAAACCAATGCCCAGGGCCGCGTGATGCGGGTACTCAACCACAAGGCCCCGACCCCGGGGCAGGATATTGTGCTGACGCTGGACGCCCACTTGCAGCAGGCTGCGGAAAAGGCCCTGGGTGATCGCCGTGGCTCGGTGGTGGTACTGGACCCGGCCAATGGCGATGTACTGGCGATGGTCAGCAACCCCAGCTTTGACCCCAACCTGTTCGTCAAGGGCATCAGCTTCAAGCAGTATGCCGAGCTGCGCGATTCCATCGACCGCCCCCTGTTCAACCGGGTACTGCGCGGGCTGTATGCTCCAGGCTCCACGGTCAAGCCCGAGGTGGCCATCGCGGGCCTGGACAGTGGCGTGATCACCCCGGGTAGCCGGGTATTCGACCCTGGCTATTACGAACTCCCCAACTACGACCACAAGTACCGTAACTGGAACCGCACCGGTGACGGTTGGGTAGACCTGTACACCGCGATCATGCGGTCCAACGACACCTACTTCTACGACCTGGCGCACAAGCTGGGCATCGACCGCCTGCACGACTACATGGCCGAATTCGGCCTGGGCCAGAAGGTCTCGCTGGACATGTTCGAAGAATCGTCCGGCCTGATGCCCTCGGCGCAGTGGAAGCGGGCCACCCGGCGCCAGGCCTGGTTCCCGGGCGAAACGCTGATTCTCGGGATTGGCCAGGGCTACATGCAGGTGACGCCGTTGCAACTGGCGCAGGCCACCAGCCTGCTGGCCAGCAAGGGGGTGTGGCACCGCCCGCACCTGGCCATGACGGTGGGCGGCGACACGCCGGTAGACCCCAACCCCATGCCCGATATCGTGCTGCGCGACCGGCGCGCCTGGGACCAGGTCAGCCAGGGCATGCAGATGGTCATGCACGACCCGCGCGGCATTGCCCGGGCGGCGGCGGCAGGTGCCCAGTACCGCATCGCCGGCAAGAGCGGCACGGCGCAGGTGGTCGCCATCAAGCAGGGTGAGCGCTATAACCGCAACAAGACCCTGGAGCGTCACCGCGACAACGCCCTGTTCGTCGGCTTTGCGCCCGCCGAGCACCCCAGCGTGGTGGTGGCGGTGATGATCGAAAACGGCGAAGCAGGCGGCCGCGTGGCAGGGCCGGTGGTGCGGGAAGTGATGGACGCCTACCTGCTGGATGACCAGGGGCACCTCAAGCCGCAGTACGCCAGCGGCAACGCCGCCAAGGCGTCACCGCACGGGTAGCGGCTGCCTGGTTTCAGGCCGCCGCGCGGGGCATCAGGTCGTAGGGGTGCTTCCAGCCCGGCAATGCTTGCAGCCGCGCCTTCCAGGCCTCGATATGGGTGAATGCCGCCAGGTCGATGCCGGTGTCTTCGGGCATGAACACATAGCCTGCCAGTGACAGATCAGCAATGGTCGGCCGGGCGCCGACCATGAACGGCGTCTTCGCCAGGTGCGCGTCGACGATGCGGTAGGCGGCGGTGGCGCGCTCGCGCAGAAAACCGGTCACGTCCGTCTCACCGGTGTTCTTCAGGCAGAACAGAAAGCGCAGCGCCGCGTAGTAGCTGGTGAACTTGTGGTTGTCGAACAGCATCCAGCGCCAGATCTCGCGCTTCTCATCGTCATCCTTCGGGCCGAACTGGCCAGTGCGCAGGCTGAGGTAGTCAAGAATCAGCGCCGACTGGGTGAGCGATTTGCCGTCATGCTCCAGCACCGGCACCTCACCCTGCTCGTTCACTTCATCACGCCAGGCCTGTTCGCGGGTCTGGCCGTTGAAGAAGTCGACGAAAACCGGCTGCCAGTCTTGCCCGGTGAGTTCGAGCATGAGGGCAGCCTTGTAGGCATTACCAGACTCGGCGAAGCAGTGCAGCGTGTATTCGGCCATGGACGCGATCCTAGCGTGAGGTGGTGGGGGCAAGGGCGAGCAGACCATGGGCCAGCCGGTAGGGTCAATGGCCCGGTGCAAACGGTCATGAAGCTGTGCTTAGATGCCGTCTTCACTGTGCAAGGACGGCTCACCATGCCTTACCCCCCACTCCCCCGTACCCTGAGCACGGCCCGCACCCTGTTGGTACGCCCTGCCCCGGCATTCGCTCAACAGGTGCATCAGGCACTGCTCCACAGCTACTCCCTGCATCAGCCTTTTCTGGAGTGGGCCAAGCCTGACTGGACCCTGGACGAAGTGCGCGACAACCTGCAGACCAGCGCCGAAACATTCCACGAGCCCACCAAGGAAAAGCGCTACTTCGTGCTGGCGCCCGACAGTGGCGCGGTTATCGGCTGCATTGGCCTGACCCCTGGCGACGGCGCCTATGAGGTGGGCTATTGGGTGAACCAGGCCTGCGCGGGCCAGGGGCTGATGCGTGAGGCACTCACTTGCCTGCTGGATGCGGTCGCGGCACCGGTCTGGCTCACCACCGCCGCTGACAATGCCGCCAGTCAGCGCCTGGCTGAACGGGCAGGTTTTGCGCTGACGGGCCACCAGCACTGTGACCAGCAACCCGCCACGCCACGTCCGCTGTATCGCCGGGGCGCGCCGTCAGCCGTGGCCTGACGCCTAAAGCCGCAGCGGCGGGTGGCCAGACGCGGCAATGGAACTACCCTTGGTGGGTTGGCCTCATAAACTCTGAGTGGTCATTTTCCCTGGGCGTCACCCTATTGGAGAACACGACATGCGCCACCTTATGCTCGTCCCTGCCCTGCTGCTTCTAGTACCTGCCGGTGCGGCCCTGGCCCGTGTCGACGGGCGCGACATCGCCACCTCGGCCGGTGTGTCGGCCTCGCTGTATTCAACCTTCAAAGACGACAAACGGATCATCCCCGCCCGTGACGAGTTGTCTGCATTCGTTGCCAGCGGTGGCGCGATCAGGGGCGCCTATGTTGAGGCGGCCCTGCAACAGGCGCGCAAGGACCACCCTGGCCTGCAGGCCAGCGATGACGAACTTGCCCAGGCCATTTTGTCCCAGGACGACCTGGTCGCCCAGCAATGAGGGCCTGCGTGCCGGCCAAGTGACAAGGTCGTGATGTCTGGCCGGCATCGCTATGCTTGGGGCGTTTCCTGCCCCCAATAACAATAAGAACCGAGTCATTCATGACGATGCTCTACGACGAACGCATCGACGGCGTGTTACCTGCCGTAGACCGGGAAGGCCTGCGCGACGCGCTGACCCAAGCGATGCCCGATCTGCAGGTGCTGCACCGCGAAGAAGACCTGACACCCTACGAATGCGACGGCCTGTCGGCCTACCGCACCCTGCCTTTGCTGGTGGTGCTGCCGGAGCGAACAGATCAGGTGCAGACCGTGCTGAGGCTGTGTCACCAGCGCAATGTGCCGGTCGTGGCGCGTGGTGCCGGGACGGGGTTGTCCGGGGGCGCCCTGCCCTTGGCCAAAGGCGTGCTTCTGGTGATGGCGCGCCTCAACCGCATTCTCGAGGTTAACCCGCAGGGCCGCTTTGCCCGGGTGCAGCCGGGTGTCCGCAACCTGGCCATCTCTCAGGCCGCCGCGCCCCATGGCCTGTATTACGCCCCCGATCCGTCCTCGCAAATTGCCTGCTCCATTGGCGGCAACGTTGCGGAGAACGCCGGGGGTGTGCATTGCCTCAAATACGGGCTCACCGTACACAACGTGCTCAAGGTCGAGATACTGACCATCGAGGGCGAACACCTGACCCTGGGCAGCGAAGCCCTGGACAGCCCAGGTTTCGACTTGCTGGCGCTGTTCACCGGCTCCGAAGGCATGCTTGGGGTGGTCACCGAGGTCACCGTGAGGCTGCTGCCCAAACCGCAGGTGGCGCGGGTGCTGCTGGCCAGCTTCGAGTGCGTCGAAGACGCGGGTCGCGCTGTGGCGCACATCATTGCCGCAGGGATCATTCCAGGTGGGCTGGAGATGATGGACAACCTGGCCATTCGGGCTGCGGAGGACTTCATTCACGCCGGCTACCCGGTAGATGCAGCAGCCATGCTGCTGTGCGAACTCGATGGCGTGGAAGCCGATGTGCATGACGACTGCGAGCGGGTGGCCGCAGTGCTGGCACAGGCCGGCGCACGGGAGGTGCGCCTGGCCCGTGACGAGGCTGAGCGGGTACGCTTCTGGGCGGGGCGCAAGAATGCGTTTCCGGCTGTGGGGCGGCTGTCGCCAGACTACTACTGCATGGACGGCACCATCCCGCGCCGGCAACTGGCCCACGTGCTCAAGCGCATTGAAGAAATGGCCTGCGAGCACGGGTTGCGGGTGGCCAATGTGTTCCATGCCGGGGACGGCAACATGCACCCGCTGATTCTGTTCGATGCCAACCTGCCCGGCGAGCTGGAGCAGGCTGAAACCCTCGGCGGCAGAATTCTGGAGCTTTGTGTGGCGGTGGGGGGCAGCATCACCGGCGAGCACGGGGTAGGCCGGGAAAAGATCAACCAGATGTGCGCGCAATTCAACAGCGACGAGCTACGCCTGTTTCATGCAGTGAAGGCGGCCTTCGACCCCCGCGGCCTGCTGAACCCTGGCAAGAACATCCCTACCCTGCACCGTTGTGCTGAATTCGGCGCATTGCACGTGCACCACGGGCAATTGCCGTTTCCGCAACTGGAGCGGTTCTGATGAGCCTTGACCGGGACATGAGCGAGGCCCTGCTGGAGCAGGTGTGCCAGGCATTGGAATCAGAGACGCCATTGGCCATTCAAGGCAGCGGCAGCAAGGCGATGCTGGGTAACCCGGTGGTTGGCCAGGTGCTGGATACCCGTTGCCACCGTGGCATCGTCAGCTACGACCCCACCGAGCTGGTGATCACCGCCCGCGCCGGTACGCCGCTGCAGGAAATCGAAGCAGTTTTGCACCAGGCCGGGCAGATGCTGCCCTGCGAGCCACCGCATCTGGGCCCTGGGGCCACCGTGGGTGGCATGGTGGCTGCCGGGCTGTCTGGGCCCAGGCGCCCTTGGGCAGGTTCGGTGCGTGACTATGTGCTGGGCACGCGGGTGATCACCGGCCACGGCACGTTGCTGCGCTTTGGCGGCGAGGTGATGAAGAATGTCGCGGGCTACGATGTGTCACGGCTGCTGGCCGGCAGTTTCGGCTGCCTGGGCGTGTTGACCGAAGTGTCGTTGAAAGTGCTCCCCCGGCCGCGCCAGTGCCTTAGCCTGTGCCTGCCGATGAGCCGCCAACAGGCCCTGGCCGAACTGCTGCGCTGGGGCCAGCAGCCGTTGCCGATCAGCGCCGCCTGCCATGACGGTGATGCCCTGTGGTTGCGCCTGGAAGGGGGTGAAGGGTCGGTGCAGTCGGCACGCATGCGTCTGGGCGGCGAAGTGGCAGACGGCCATTTCTGGGCCGAGCTGCGCGAGCAGCGCCTGGCCTTTTTCGCAGGTGCCGAGCCGCTCTGGCGCCTGTCATTGCCGATTGCCACAGGTGATCTGCCCTTGCCCGGCAGGCAGCTGCTCGACTGGGGTGGCGCGCAGCGCTGGCTGAAGTGCGCCGCAGACGCCCACAGCATCCACCCCATTGCCGAGCAGGCCGGTGGCCATGCGACTTGCCATGGCACCGGCGTGCACCACAGCCCGCCTTTGCCAGAAGCGCTGATGCGCTACCACCGTGCACTCAAGCACCAGATGGACCCCAAGCGGGTGTTCAACCCCGGCCGTCTCTACCCGGAACTGTGAGGCCAGACCATGCAGACCACGCTCAGCGAACACGCCCGTGCCCTCGATCGCGCCGACGAAGCCGACAGCATTCTACGGTCCTGCGTGCATTGCGGCTTCTGCACCGCCACCTGCCCGACCTACCAGTTGCTGGGGGATGAGCTGGACAGCCCGCGCGGGCGGATCTACCTGATCAAGCAGATGCTCGAAGGCCAGGTGGTCACCGCCAGTACCCAGTTGCACCTGGACCGTTGCCTGTCCTGCCGCAGCTGTGAAACCACCTGCCCATCGGGGGTGAAGTACCATGACCTGCTGGACATTGGCCGGGGGTTCGCCGCGCGGCAGATCCCTCGCCCACTGGGTCAGCGCCTGCTACGCCAGGGTCTGCGTGCCGTGCTGCCACGCCCGGGGCTGTTCAAGGCAGTGTTGCGCAGCGGCCAGGTGTTGCGCCCGTTGCTGCCGCTCGCCGTGAGGAACAAGCTGCCGGCGCACCAGCCGGCGCCTGGTCCACGCCCCACCGCGCGGCACACGCGGCAGGTGCTGCTGCCCGAAGGCTGCGTGCAACCCGCCCTGTCGCCGGCGACCAACGCGGCTGCGGCTCGCCTGCTGGACCGTCTGGGTATCAGCGTTGCAACCACGCCACAGGCGGGTTGCTGCGGCGCGGTCGATTATCACCTGGACGCCCAGCAGCGGGGCCTGCAGCGTGCACGGCGCAACATCGATGCCTGGTGGCCGGCAATCGCCGCCGGTGCCGAGGCCATCGTCATCACCGCCAGCGGCTGCGGCGCTTTTGTACGTGAGTATGGGCACCTGCTGGCAGGCGACCCGGCCTACGCCGATAAAGCGGCCACTGTCAGTGGCCTGTGCCGCGACCTGGTGGAGGTGGTGGCCAACGAACCGGTCGAACAACTGCAGGTAAACACCGGGCAGCGCCTGGCCTTTCACTGCCCGTGCACCCTGCAGCATGCATTGAAGCTGGGTGGCGCGGTGGAAGCCCTGCTGCTGCGGCTGGGCTTCAGCCTGACCAGCGTGCCAGACGGCCACCTGTGCTGTGGCTCGGCGGGTACCTACTCCCTCACACAGCCGGCGTTGGCACTGCAACTGCGCGATAACAAGCTGGATGCCCTGGAAAGCGGCAACCCGCAGCTGATCGCCACCGCCAACGTCGGCTGCCAGGTGCACCTGGGCGGTGCCGGGCGCACGCCTGTGCAGCATTGGGTGGAAATCGTCGAGGCGGCACTCGATCTGACAGGCACTGACGAACCTTAGGCTTAAGCCGTGGCGCGTTCACGACTGTCAGACTAGGAAGCTTCCTAGCGCAATATCAGAAACGTCTTACTTGTTAGCCTTGCCTGGAGAAAACATGATCGGCTTGGATTGAGCACCCGAGGAAGCCGCCCATGCCCCCCTACCCACCGACCATCGCCCAGTTGCGCAGCAGCCTTTGCGAATTGCTGGCTCACGACCTCAGCAACCCGGAGGATGACCCGCATTTGTCCGGGGTGCTGTTTTTCTGTGCCACCGATGAACGCACGCGGCAGCTGATCGAACGGATCGAACTGCTCGCCAGCGAGGCATTTTTCGATGCCAGCGGGCGGGCGATCACCCAGCACATGAAAGCCGTGGCGCTAGAGGGCGTGTCGATCAAACGCAACCGCCACGCACCTGCGGACGAGACCATGATCCGCATCCTGCTGCCCGACAAGCGCTACATCACGGTCAGTACCGCCCGGCTGTGAACGGCCAACGCAACAGCGGCGGCAAATCCGCTATCCTGAGCGGCCCTCCGCACCGGATCGCACCATGGAACTGCACATCCGCCTCGAAGGCCGCAAAGGCCTGGCCGACCAGCTTTACCGGCAGCTGCGCGCCAGCATCGACAGTGGCCATTTGGCGGCAGGCAGCCAGTTGCCGCCCAGCCGCTTGCTGGCAGTCCAACTGGGCGTGTCCCGCAAGACCGTGGCCGAAGCCTACTCACGCCTTACCTACGACAACCTGCTCAGCGGCGTGGTGGGCCGTGGCACCTTCATTACCCCACGCCAGCCAAACCGCGCGTCCGGGGCCAGCCCCATCGCCCTGGCCGGCAGTGCCTCGCTGCAGCGCTGGCAACAACGCGCCACGGTGCTGGGCCAGCGGCCGCAGCAACCTGTGCACTATGATTTCGTCGGCGGTGCCTCAAGCAAGGCCCAGTTCCCGTTCGACCAGTGGCGCAGTTGCCTGAACGACGCTGCGCGGCGCTGCCAGCGCCATGCACAGCGGCAGTTCCCCGCCCAGGGCCTGCAAGAGCTGCGGGAGGTCATCGCCCACCACATCGCCTATGCGCGCGGCGTACACTGCACGGCCGACGATGTGCTGGTGTGCAACGGCGCCCAGCAGGCGCTGGACCTGATCGCCCGGGTGCTGGTGGAACCGGGTTGCCAGGTGGCCATGGAAGACCCAGGCTACCCACCGGCGCGGCAGCTGTTTCTGGCCTTGGGCGCACGGGTGCAGTCGGTGGCGGTGGATGAGCAAGGCTTGTGCGTGGAGCAGATCGCCGAAGGCACCCAGCTGATCTACGTCACCCCTTCGCACCAGTTCCCACTGGGCGTACCGATGAGCGAGGCGCGCCGGCATGCGCTGCTGGCACGTGCGGCCACGCTGGGCGCGCTGATCATCGAAGACGACTACGACTGCGAGTTCCGCTACCACGGCCCTGCCGCCCATGCACTGCAGCGCCTGGACCAGCACGGGGTGGTGGCCTACGTGGGCACGTTCTCCAAAACCTTGTTGCCTGAACTGCGCCTGGGTTACGCCGTGCTGCCAGCGGCGGTACTGCACGCCGCCTGCGTGGCCAAGCAGCTGAGCGACTGGCACAGCCCTACCCTGTTGCAATGGGCACTGGCGCGCTTTGTGGGGCAAGGGCACCTGAACAAGCACATCCGCCGTTGCCATGAGGTGTACAGCGCCCGGCGCGAGCGCATTCTGTCGCGGCTGGAGGGCGACCTTGCGCCTTGGTTGAGCGCCATCCCCGCCCACGCGGGTTTGCACCTGAGCGCCCTGGCGCGCCCTGGGGTCGATGTGGAACGGCTGACCAGGCTGGCGAACACTGCGGGTGTGGGGCTGTACTCGCTGGCACCGTTCTTCAGTGAAATGCCGGTGAGGGCCGGGTTGATGATGGGTTTTGGGGCTATTGACCTGCTGGACATCGACCCGGCGCTGGATCGGGTGCGGGATGTGCTGCAGGGTATGGGGTGATGGGCCGCTTCACGGCCCGTCACGCCATTTTGATTCAACAGGAAACTGTTTGAGCAACTGTCTTCCACAAGATCTCAGAGCTGGCGCAATCACTGTGGGAGTGGGTTTACCCGCGAAGCAAGCACCGCGGTGTGTGGCACCGGCTTTGCCGGT
>NZ_JACVVH010000006.1:0-161827 GCF_016647865.1 Pseudomonas sp. S60
GCGAGCGCAGCTCGCGATGCGCCGCGCGGGCGGCGCTCGGTCTTACAGGCGAAACCATCATCAAGGCGTGCACCTGTATGCCCTCACTCCCTCTCTCGTAAACCCGTCGGCGACTCGATGCCATCGAGGATCGCCTCGATTACTCCCTCTGCCATTTCAATCGCATGCAGGTTCGCCCAGAACAGGCCTCGGCCCTCTTCGCGCAGGTAATCCAAGGCTTTGTAGCCGGTTTCATAGGCGCCGCGCAGGTACAGGGCTACATGAACCAGGGCGTCTTCGGCAGAGATATTGGGGTTTACGGTGAAGAGGTGGTCATGGCCGGCGTCGCAGCGGCCAAATGCGTGGGTGGAGGTGCAGGGGAGGGGTGGATCGGGGACAATCTTCTTACTCATGGGAATTCACCTGATCAAGGCGGCCGCTCAATCCGTTACCACACGAAAAGGGTGGCAGCTGCACGCGGGGTGGTAAACCGGACGAACCCCAAATCCGGCAGGCCCGAAAGCCTCCCGCGCACAGCCGCCATGGCTGCCATTCAGAATTCGCACATCCGGGTTACCACACCCGATCGCCAAGTTATTCGGCGACAGCTGAAGCCTATGGGTGACGGTTCCCACTGAAAAGGTGATGGCAGGGGACGCGGGTCGTAGGGTATTTCCTAAATGGCTAGCCGGACAGCCATTCTGGTAAGAATCAGAAAACCCTGGCGATCGATCTCACAGGCGAAAACACCATCAAACCGGGCACCTCCGGCATCACCCCGGCCGAACAACTTCCCCGGTCGCCAGATTACGAATCACACTCGGGTTCTTCCGCCCCCCCAACGCACCACCCAGCACCAGGTCCAGCTGGCCGTGGAAATATTGCTCCACCCGCAACCGGGTTTTCGCGGCCGGGCGCCCGCCAGGGTTGCAGGAAGTGGAGATAAAAGGCCCGACCAACGCGCACAATTCACGTACTACCGGGTGGTCGCTGACCCGCAGGGCAACGGTGTCGTGCTGGCCCGTCACCCACTCGGGTAGCAGGTCCTGATGGGGCACCAGCCAGGTGTTGGGCCCAGGCCAGGTACTGGCCATTCGGTCAATCCAGTCTTCAGGAAAGTCTTCGAACAGAAAATCGAACTGGCGGATGTTGTCGGCGATCAGGATCAGCCCTTTATCCACAGGCCGTGACTTGAGCGCCAGCAGGCGATACACCGCGTGCTCGTTCCACGGGTCGCAGCCCAGGCCCCAGACCGCCTCCGTCGGGTAGGCGATCACTGCGCCCGCCCGGATCTCACGTGCGGCTTGTTGCACACGAAAACTGCTCACCATTGATGTTTCTCCACCTAGGAACCTTGCTTGCGAGCAGTGTACTTAGCCCACGCGGGCAAACCAACGCCCGGCTTGATTGCTGACCCGTCCCTGCAGCTCCAGTTCGGTAAGCTGCGCCAGCACATCGGCCAGGGCCTGCTCGCTGCAATGGGCCAAGCTTTCGGTGGTTTGCGGGGCGGCGTGCAGCAATGCCAGCAGCGGGTGGTCGAATGCGTCCGTCACTGCCGGTGGCAGGTTCTGCCAGCCTTTGAGGCTGTCCATGATCTGCTCCACGTTCTCCACCAACAGCGCGCCGTCGCGAATCAGCTGATGGCAGCCCTTGGCACCGGGGTGGTGAATCGACCCCGGTATGGCGTACACCTCCCGCCCCTGTTCCGCGGCAAGGCGGGCGGTGATCAGCGAGCCGCTGGCCAGGCTGGCCTCCACCACCAGTACCCCCAACGACAAACCGCTGATGATGCGGTTGTGGCGGGGAAAGTTGCCGGGCTGTGGCCCGGCGTCCAGGGGGTACTCAGAAACCAGTGCACTGCCGCCCTCAATCATCGCCTGTGCCAACTGTACGTGCCGCTGTGGATAAAGTTTTTGCAAGCCCGTGCCCAGTACCCCGATAGTGGCGCCCCCGGCCTGCAACGCAGCCCGATGAGCGGCACCGTCGATGCCAACGGCCAACCCGCTGGTAATCACAAAACCTGCCTGCGCCAGGTACCTGGAAAAGGCCCCCGCCGTATCCACAGCAGGGGGCGTGGCACGGCGGCTGCCCACAATCGCCAGCTGTGGGCGGCTGAGCAAACATGGGTTTCCAGCGACAAAAAGCAGCGGCGGGGCATCGTCGATTTCGGCTAGCAGCGGCGGATAACCATCGCCATCCCACATCAGCAAATGCTGCCCAGGCCGCTCCAGCCACGCCATTGCGGCATGTGCGCCCTCGCGCACTTCGGCACTGCGCCTGGCGTCGATGCTGGCTTGGGGGATGCCCAGTGAACGCCAGGCAGAGCCCGGCGCACTCAAGGCGCAGGAGGCACTGCCGAATGCGTCGAGCAGGGTTTTGAAGCGGCGCAGCCCTGTATCGGGCAAGCGATGCAGGCGCAACCGCGCCTCGAGCTCGGCGGGTGGGCAGAGCGGAGAATGGCAAACTGGCATAGGGATCGTCCTTGATCTGAATCAGGTTATCTACCCACCACAACCTGTGGATAACTCTGTGGGTAATACTTTGAAAAGCTGTCCATTGGCTGGGGGCTATCGAGCCAATAGTCACCCTAGTCGAGCTTGCCAGGTGCCGAAATCCGCGTTTCCCTTTATTATGTGTGCTCAGTTTTCAACCAAACGCACAGTGACTGCCTGACCTTATGGCCATTCTGAACATTCTCGAATTTCCGGACCCGCGCCTGCGCACCATCGCCAAACCGGTGACGGCGTTCGACGACGCCCTGCGCCAGCTGATCGATGACATGTTTGAAACCATGTACGAAGCCCCTGGCATCGGCCTGGCTGCCACCCAAGTCAACGTGCACCAGCAGGTGGTGGTGATGGACCTCAGCGAAGACCGCAGCGAACCGCGCGTCTTCATCAACCCGTCGGTCGAGGAACTGACCCACGACATGGGCCAGTACCAGGAAGGCTGCCTGTCGGTCCCGGGCTTCTACGAGAACGTCGACCGCCCGCTGCGGGTGCGCATCAAGGCGCAGGACCGGGACGGCAAACCGTTCGAGCTGGAGTGCGAAGGCCTGCTGGCGGTCTGCGTACAGCATGAATTCGATCACCTCAACGGCAAGCTGTTCGTTGACTACCTGTCGCAGCTCAAGCGCGACCGGATCAAGAAAAAGCTCGAAAAACAGCACCGCCAGCAGGCCTGACCCCCACCTTGCAGAAGGCTTGCTCCGGCAAGCCTTTTTCTTTTTGAAGCGAGAACTCCATGCGCATCGTCTTTGCAGGCACTCCCGAGTTTGCTGCCGAACACCTCAAGGCCCTGCTCGACAGCCCGTACGAGATCGTGGCCGTCTACACCCAACCTGACCGCCCTGCAGGCCGTGGGCAGAAACTGATGCCCAGCGCGGTGAAGGCGCTGGCCGTGGCCCATGACATCCCGGTGTTCCAGCCGCCGACGCTGCGCAATGCCGAGGCCCAGGCCGAGCTGGCAGCACTGAAGCCCGACCTGATGGTAGTGGTTGCCTATGGCCTGATCCTGCCGCAGGCCGTGCTCGATATTCCGCGCCTGGGCTGCATCAACAGCCACGCCTCGCTGCTGCCACGTTGGCGCGGTGCAGCGCCAATCCAGCGCGCCGTGGAAGCCGGCGATGCCGAAAGCGGCGTGACCGTGATGCGCATGGAGGCCGGCCTGGACACCGGGCCAATGCTGCTTAAGGTCGCCACCCCGATCAGCCCTGAAGACACCGGCGGCAGCTTGCATGACCGCCTGGCCGAGATGGGCCCGCCTGCCGTGATTCAGGCCATTGCCGGGCTGGCCGACGGTTCGCTGCAGGGTGAAGTGCAGAACGATGCACAGGCCACCTACGCGCACAAGCTGAACAAGGACGAAGCGCGTATCGACTGGCACCGCCCAGCCGTCGAGCTGGAGCGCCTGGTGCGCGCTTTCAACCCTTGGCCGGTGTGCCACAGCACCCTGGATGGTGAAAGCCTCAAGGTGCTGGCCGCCAATTTATCCACAGGCCAGGGCAACCCGGGCGAGATCCTGTCCGCCAGCAAGGATGGCCTCGTCGTTGCGTGCGGTGACCAGGCCCTGAGCCTGACCCGCGTACAGCTGCCGGGTGGCAAGGCCTTGAAATTCAGCGACCTGTTCAACAGCCGCCGCGAGAAGTTCGCCGCCGGCAAGGTGCTGGGCCAATGAACCCTCGCCTCGCCGCCGCCCGTGCGCTGGCCGCTGTACTCAGCGGCAAGGCTTCGCTCAACAGCTCACTGCCGGCCCAGCTGGACAAGGTGGATGAGCGCGACCGCGGGTTGACTCAGGACCTGGCATTCGGCACCGCACGCTGGCAGCCCAGGCTGGAACTGCTGGCCGCCCAGTTGCTGCAAAAGCCCTTCAAGGCCGCCGATGCCGATGTGCAGGCCCTGTTGCTGGTGGGCCTGTATCAGCTGTTCCATACCCGTATTCCCGCCCACGCAGCCATTGGCGAAACCGTTGGCTGCGCCGACAAGCTGAAAAAGCCTTGGGCCAAGGCACTGCTCAATGCCGTGCTGCGCCGGGCACAGCGCGAAGGTGAAGCACTGCTGGCTGACATGCAGCGCGACCCGGTGGTACGTACCGCGCACCCGCGCTGGTTGCAAAAGGCCCTGAAGGCCTTCTGGCCTGAGCAATGGGAAGCCATCTGCGCCGCCAACAACGCCCACCCGCCGATGATCCTGCGGGTCAACCGCCGCCACCACAGCCGCGACGCGTACCTGGCATTGCTGGGTGAAGCTGGCATCAGCGCCAGCCCTTGCGTGTACAGCCGTGACGGTATCGTGCTGGCCGAAGCGTGCGACGTGCTCAGCCTGCCAGGCTTCGCCGAGGGCTGGGTGAGCGTACAGGACGAAGCCGCACAGCTGGCCGCCGACCTGCTGGAACTGGCCCCTGGCCAGCGCGTGCTCGATGCCTGCTGCGCTCCGGGCGGCAAGACGTGCCACCTGCTGGAAGCCGAGGCCGGGCTGGGCCACGTGGTAGCCGTCGATCTGGAAGCCAAGCGCCTGACGCGCGTGCGCGAAAACCTCGAGCGCCTGCAACTGCAGGCCGAGCTGATCGCCTGCGATGCCCGCGACACGGCTAGTTGGTGGGACGGCAAGCCGTTCCAGCGCATCTTGCTGGATGCACCGTGCTCGGCCACCGGCGTGATCCGCCGCCACCCGGACATCAAGCTCACCCGCCAGGCCGATGACATTTCGGCGCTGGCCGCCTTGCAAGGCGAGCTGCTCGACGCCTTGTGGCCCACCCTGGAAGTGGGGGGCATGCTGTTGTACGCCACCTGCTCCAGCTTGCCGACCGAGAACACCGAGGTAATCGACGCCTTCCTGGCGCGTACCCCGGGTGCCCGCGAGCTGGACCTGGCCACCGAAGCCGGCCTGCGCCAGCCACACGGCCGCCAGTTGCTGGCCCAGGAAGGCGGCCACGATGGCTTCTACTATGCCAAGCTGATCAAGATCGCCGCCGCGCGCGGTTAAGCCCAACGGGTAGGGAGTAGCGGATGAAGATCATCATCCTCGGCGCTGGCCAGGTAGGCGGTACCCTGGCCGAGCACCTGGCCAGCGAGGCCAACGACATCACCGTGGTGGACACCGACGGTGACCGCCTGCGCGACCTGGGCGACCGCCTGGACATCCGCACCGTACAGGGCCGCGGCTCGCTGCCCACGGTGCTGCGCCAGGCTGGCGCCGACGATGCCGACATGCTGGTGGCGGTCACCAACAGCGACGAAACCAACATGGTGGCGTGCCAGGTGGCCTACTCGCTGTTCCACACCCCCACCAAGATCGCCCGGGTGCGTGAAACGGCTTACCTCACCCGCGAAGAGTTGTTCGACAACGACCACATCCCGGTGGATGTGCTGATCAGCCCCGAACAGGTGGTTACCAACTACATCAAGCGCCTGATCGAGCACCCAGGCTCCCTGCAGGTGATCGACTTCGCCGAAGGCAAAGCGCAGTTAGTCGCAGTGAAGGCCTACTACGGCGGGCCGCTGGTAGGCCAGCAACTGCGCCAGATTCGCGCCCACATGCCCAGCGTCGACACCCGGGTGGCGGCCATCTTCCGCCGCGACCGGCCGATCACACCGCGAGGCGATACGGTGATCGAGGCCGACGACGAGGTGTTCTTCATTGCCGCGAAAAAAGACATTCGCGCCGTGATGGGCGAGCTGCGTCGTATCGATGAAACCAACAAGCGCGTGGTCATTGCGGGCGGCGGGCAGATTGGCGAGCGCCTGGCCGAGGCCATCGAAAGCCGTTACCAGGTGAAGATCATCGAGATGAACCCGGCCCGCTGCCGGTACCTGTCCGACAACCTGGAAAGCACCGTGGTACTGCAGGGCAGCGCCTCTGACAAAGACCTGATGCTGGAAGAAAACATCGCCGATGCGGATATTTTCCTGGCCCTGACCAACGACGACGAAGCCAACATCATGTCGTCGCTGCTGGCCAAGCGCCTGGGCGCGCGCAAGGTGATGACCATCATCAACAACCCGGCCTACGTCGACCTGGTGCAGGGCGGTGAAATCGACATCGCCATCAGCCCGCAGCTGGCCACCATCGGCACCTTGCTGGCCCATGTGCGCCGGGGCGACATCGTCAGCGTACACTCCCTGCGCCGTGGCGCTGCCGAGGCCATCGAGGCGGTGGCCCATGGTGATTCCAAATCGAGCAAGGTGGTTGGCAAGGCCATCGAAGCCATCGATCTGCCGCCCGGTACCACCATTGGCGCCATCATCCGTGACGAAGGCGTGCTCATTGCCCATGACGCGACGGTGATCGAGTCCGGGGACCATGTGATCCTGTTCGTTGTGGATAAAAAGCATATTCGCGATGTGGAGAAGCTGTTCCACGTCGGCTTGAGTTTCTTCTAGGAGCAGGGCGCATGCGTGAGTCACTGGAAAAGATGCTGGCCAAGGGTGTGGATAACCCGCTGCTGAGGTTTGGCCTGGGCAAAGCCTGGCTGGATGAAGGCAACGGCGCAGAGGCGGCCGTGCACCTGGCGCGGTGTGTGCAGCAGGACCCGAAGTACTCCGCAGCCTGGAAGCTGCTGGGCAAGGCGTACCAGTTGCAGGGCGACCTGCCGGCGGCGCGCAAGGCCTGGGAGGACGGGATGGTGGCGGCACAGGCCCATGGGGACAAGCAGGCCGAGAAAGAGATGACGGTGTTCCTGAAGAAACTCGATAAAGCAGCGGGTTAACGCGGCCCCAGTGGGAGCGGGTTCACCCGCGAATGCGTCGGTGAAGCCAACATTGCATTCGCGGGTAAACCCGCTCCCACTGGGTATCGGCTACAGCAGGCTGGCTCAATACCAGCGCGGTTCGCCTTCCGGGCGCTTCTTGAAGCGCTTCATGCTCCACATGTACTGGCTGGGGTACTCGCGCACATAACGCTCCACCACCTTGCTCATCGCCGCCGCCGACACGTTCACATCGGTGCTGTACATGTCCTGCGGGGCTGCCTCCAGGAACACCTTGAAGCCCGAGCCGTCAGGCAGGCGCAGCGCATGCAGGAACACCCCCACCGCCTTGCCGCCGGCCAGCATGTTCGGCACAAACTTGCTGGTCAGCGCCTGGGTGCCGAGAAACGGCACGAACACACCTGCCGATTCCGCAGGCTCCGGGTCGGCCGGGATGCCTACCTGGCCGCCACGGCGCACTTCCTTGATCACGCTCAGGATGCCTTCCTTGGTTGACGGCGCCACGCGGTTGCCCATCTGCACCCGTTGCTCGCGCAGCAGGTCGTCCACCGCCTTGAGCTTGGGCGGCCGATAGAAAATGATCGGTTTGCACTGGTTGCAATAGAAGTGGTTGAGCACCTCCCAGTTGCCCAGGTGGCTGGTGATGCCAACCACCCCTTTGCCCGAAGCCAGGGCCTGCTGCAGTACTTCCAGGCCATGCACCTCTTTCACCAGGTCCAGGGAGCGCTGCGGTGGCCAGATCCATGCACAGGCGCTTTCGACGAAGGACTTGCCGATGTCACGCAGTGCCTGGCCAACCAGTTGCTCACGGGCAACCGGGTCCATTTCCGGGAAGCATTTGGCCAGGTTGATGCGCACCACGTTGCGCGAACCGTTGGGCACTTTCCACATCAGCCAGCCGATACCAGCGCCCACGCGCTGCACGGCGCCCCAGGGCAGCTTGGCGAACAGGCGCAGCACCCCGACCATCAGGGCGCCCTTGAACTTTTCCACAGGCTAATTCCTTATTTCAGCAAGGCGCGCATTGTAACCCTTCAGCGGCACAAGGCGGGGTAGCGATCACAGTCGGTGGTGTGGTCCATGACCATGCCAGTGGCCTGCATGAAGGCGTAACAGATGGTGGGCCCGACAAACGTGAAGCCGGCTTTCTGCAGCGCCTTGCTCATCGCTTTTGCCTCCTCGGTCACGGCAGGTATGTCGCTGCGCCCGGTGAAATGGTTGATTCTCGGTTCACCGCCCACGAACGACCATAGCCATTGGCCGGGGTTATCCACAGCCAGCCAGGCCTGAGCGTTGCGCCGGGCGGCCTTGAGCTTGAGGCGGTTACGAATGATGCCGGCGTCCTGCATCAGTACTTCGATGCGGTCGTCGTCCATGGCCGCCAGTTTCACCGGGTCGAAGCCATACAGCACCTCGCGGTAACGCTCGCGCTTGCGCAGCACGGTGATCCACGAAAGGCCAGCCTGGAACCCTTCGAGCAAAAGCATCTCGAAGAGCAACGCCGGGTCACGCTGGGGTGTCCCCCATTCCTGGTCGTGGTAGGCCTGGTACAACGGGTCGTCGGTACACCAAAAGCAGCGTGGCATAAGGCTCCAATGAGTAGAGGGCGAGGCGAATCAGGTTATACTCCCGCTCTTTACATCCGCATCCCCAGATACAGGTGAATTTCGTGAGCCAGCCTACGCCAGCCGTGCGTACCTTCCAAGACCTGATCCTCGCCCTGCAGAACTACTGGGCCGAGCAAGGTTGTGTGGTGCTTCAGCCCTACGATATGGAAGTAGGCGCCGGCACTTTCCACACCGCCACGTTCCTGCGCGCCATCGGCCCAGAAACCTGGAACGCCGCCTACGTGCAGCCTAGCCGTCGCCCTGCCGACGGGCGGTATGGCGAGAACCCCAACCGCCTGCAGCACTACTACCAGTTCCAGGTAGTGCTCAAGCCAAACCCGGCCAACTTCCAGGAGCTGTACCTCGGCTCGCTGAAAGCCATCGGCCTGGACCCGCTGGTGCACGACATCCGCTTCGTCGAGGACAACTGGGAATCGCCAACCCTCGGCGCCTGGGGCCTGGGCTGGGAAATCTGGCTCAACGGCATGGAAGTCACCCAGTTCACCTACTTCCAGCAGGTAGGCGGCATAGAGTGCTACCCGGTTACCGGTGAAATCACCTACGGCCTCGAGCGCCTGGCCATGTACATCCAGGGTGTGGATTCGGTGTACGACCTGGTCTGGGCCGACGGCCCGTTCGGCAAGGTCAGCTACGGCGACGTGTTCCACCAGAACGAAGTGGAGCAGTCCACCTACAACTTCGAACACGCCAATGTGGAAAAACTGTTCGAGCTGTTCGACTTCTACGAAAGCGAAGCCAACCGCCTGATCAAGCTGGAGCTGCCGCTGCCGACCTACGAAATGGTGCTGAAGGCTTCTCACACCTTCAACCTGCTGGACGCCCGCCGCGCCATCTCGGTGACCGAGCGCCAGCGCTACATCCTGCGTGTGCGTACCCTGGCCCGGGACGTGGCGCAAAGCTATCTGCAAGCCCGCGCACGCCTGGGCTTCCCGATGGCCACCCCTGAACTGCGTGACGAAGTGTTGGCTAAGCTGGAGGCTGCACAATGAGTGCTCAAGATTTCCTGGTAGAACTGGGCACCGAAGAGCTGCCACCCAAGGCCCTCGCCAGCCTGGGCGAGGCGTTTCTGGCAGGCATCGAAAAGGGCCTGCAGGCCGCCGGCCTGAACTACACCGGCAAGTCCATGTACGCCGCGCCGCGCCGCCTGGCCGTGCTGATTCGCCAGCTGGACGTGCAGCAGCCCGACCGCAGCATCAACATCGACGGCCCGCCCCTGCAGGCAGCGTTCAACGCCGAAGGCGAACCTACCCAGGCCGCCCTGGGCTTTGCCAAGAAGTGCGGCGTGGAGCTGGCCGATATCGACCAGAGCGGCCCGAAACTGCGCTTCTCCCAGCACATCCCGGGCAAGGCGACCGCAGGCCTGCTGCCGACCATCGTCGAAGATTCGCTCAACGACCTGCCCATTCCCAAGCGCATGCGCTGGGCGGCAAGCCGTGAAGAGTTCGTGCGCCCAACCCAGTGGCTGGTGATGCTGCTGGGCGATCAGGTGGTCGACTGCACCATCCTGTCGCAAAAAGCTGGCCGTGATTCCCGTGGCCACCGCTTCCATCACCCGGAAAACGTCGCCATCACTGCCCCGGCCAACTACGTCGAAGACCTGCGCAAGGCCCATGTGCTGGCAGACTTCGCCGAGCGTCGCGACCTGATCGCCAAGCGCACCGCCGAATTGGCCATGCAGCAGGAAGGCACTGCCATCGTGCCGCCGGCACTGCTGGACGAAGTGACCGCGCTGGTCGAGTGGCCTGTGCCACTGGTGTGCTCGTTCGAGGAACGCTTCCTCGAAGTGCCCCAGGAAGCACTGATTACCACCATGCAGGACAACCAGAAGTATTTCTGCCTGCTGGACAGCGAAGGCAAGTTGCTGCCGCGCTTCATCACCGTGGCCAACGTCGAGAGCCGTGACCCCAAGCAGATCGTGCAGGGTAACGAAAAAGTGGTCCGCCCACGCCTGACCGACGCTGAGTTCTTCTTCAAGCAGGACAAGAAGCAGCCGCTGGAAACCTTCAACGAACGCCTCAAGAACGTGGTATTCCAGGCCCAGCTGGGTACGGTCTACGACAAGGCCGAGCGCGTTTCCAAACTGGCAGCCTTCATTGCCCCGCTGATCGGTGGCGATGCCCAGCGCGCTGGCCGTGCCGGGCTGCTGTCCAAGTGCGACCTGGCCACCGAAATGGTCGGCGAGTTCCCCGAGATGCAGGGCGTTGCCGGCTACTACTACGCACTCAACGACGGTGAGCCACAAGACGTCGCCTTGGCACTGAACGAGCAGTACATGCCCCGCGGCGCGGGTGCCGAGCTGCCGCAGACTCTCACCGGTGCTGCCGTGGCCATCGCCGACAAGCTCGACACGCTGGTGGGTATCTTCGGTATCGGCATGCTGCCCACCGGCAGCAAAGACCCGTACGCCCTGCGCCGTGCAGCGCTGGGTGTGCTGCGTATTCTGATCGAAAAACAGCTGGACCTGGACCTGACCGGTGCAGTGCAGTTCGCGGTCAAGCAGTACGGCGCCAAGGTCAAAACTGCCGGGCTGGCCGAACAGGTACTGGAATTCATCTTCGACCGCCTGCGTGCGCGCTACGAAGATGAAGGCATCGATGTTGCCACTTACCTCTCGGTACGCGCCCTGCAGCCAGGTTCGGCCTTGGACTTCGACCAGCGCGTCCAAGCCGTGCAGGCGTTCCGCAAGTTGCCCGAAGCCGAAGCACTGGCTGCCGTCAACAAGCGTGTGTCGAACCTGCTGAGCAAGGCCGAAGGCGCCATCGCCGAACAGGTCGAGCCCAAGTACTTCGACAACGCCAACGAGTTCTCCCTGTACTCGGCCATCCAGCAGGCCGACCAGGCCGTGCAACCGATGGCTGCAGCGCGCCAGTACAGCGAGTCGCTGGCCCGCCTGGCGGCCCTGCGTGATCCGGTCGACGCCTTCTTCGAGGCGGTCATGGTGAATGCCGAAGATGCCAAGGTGCGTGCCAACCGATATGCCCTGCTCAGCCGCCTGCGCGGTCTGTTCCTGGGCGTGGCTGATATTTCGCTGCTGGGGTAAGCCGTGAAGCTGCTGATACTCGATCGTGACGGGGTGATCAACCATGACTCCGACGCCTACATCAAGACGCTGGACGAGTGGGTACCCATCCCAGGCTCGATCGAGGCGATCGCGCAGCTGAGCAAGGCGGGCTGGACGGTGGCCGTGGCCACCAACCAGTCCGGTATCGCCCGTGGCTATTACACCGTCGCCACCCTCGAGGCCATGCACGCGCGCCTGCGCGCGCTGGTGGCCGAGCAGGGTGGCGGGGTGGGCCACATTGTTTATTGCCCGCACGGGCCCGACGAGGGTTGCGACTGCCGCAAACCCAGGCCGGGCATGCTGCGGGCCATCGCCAGCCACTACAAGGCCGACCTTCAGGGCGTGTGGTTCGTTGGCGACAGCACCGGTGACCTTCAGGCCGCGCTGGCCGTGGGTGCCCAACCTGTGCTGGTGAAAACCGGCAAAGGTGAACGAACCCTGGCGAAGGGCGTTCCAGAATCCACCTTGATTTTCGACGACCTGGCGGCTATCGCCAGAGAACTAATCTAAACAGTGCGCCGCCAGGCGCATTTTCATGCAGCGGGCAGGCCCCGCAATGGTACAAACCACTATGTCGATCCTGCAGGCGATCAGAGTCTTTCTTTTTTACCTGCTGCTGGGCACCAGTTCGTTGCTGTGGTGCTCGCTGAGCTTCTTCATCGCGCCGTTTCTGTCGTTCCCCAAGCGCTACCGGTTCATCAACGTGTATTGGTGCCGCTGCGCGGTGTTCCTCGCCCGCGTGATGGTTGGTATCGATTACAAGATCACAGGCGCCGAGAACGTGCCGGCTGTGCCCTGCGTGATCCTGTCGAACCACCAGAGCACCTGGGAGACGTTTTTCCTGTCCCAGTATTTTTCGCCCCTGAGCCAGGTGCTCAAGCGCGAGCTGTTGTACGTGCCGTTCTTTGGCTGGGCCATGGCCATGCTTAGGCCCATCGCAATCAACCGCGACAACCCCAAGGAAGCGTTGCGGCAGGTCGCCAGCAAAGGCGATGAATTGCTCAAGCAGAAAACCTGGGTGCTGATTTTCCCGGAGGGTACGCGTGTGCCGTTTGGCACCGTCGGCAAATTCTCCCGGGGAGGTACAGCCTTGGCAGTCAATGCTGGGTTGCCGGTACTGCCGATTGCCCACAACGCAGGTAAATACTGGCCCAAGACAGGCTGGGGCAAACGTGCTGGCACCATCGAGGTGGTGATTGGCGAGCCCATGTATGCCAACGGCACGGGCCCGCGAGCCATTGCGGAGCTGAACGACCGCGCCGCTGCCTGGAACGAAGCGACGCAACGTGCGCTGGGATCGCTGCCGCCTGTTGAGGAAAACGCTCAGGTAAACAGTGCCTCCTGATCTGTGGATAACGTGTGTGCAATTTATGGATCAATTGCAAGAAATCAAACCTAACTAACTGAATTAATTACATATTTCCTTGTATGGTTTTTTCGCGAAAATCGTGCATAAGTTTTTTTAGGGCATAAAAAAACTGGCCGTTAGGTCCTGGGCCAGTTTGAGGTGACAGGGGCTGCGCTGCAGCCCCCACTTAGTGTGGTCGGCTTCACACCTTGTCGATATCTACATCCTTGGTCTCTTTCAGGCAGAAGATCCCCACCACCAGGCTGATGCCAGTAATCAGCACTGGGTACCACAGCCCATAGAAGATATCGCCGGTATACACCACCAACGCAAACGAAACCGTCGGCAGAAACCCGCCGAACCAGCCGTTGCCAATGTGGTAGGGCAGCGACATCGAGGTGTAGCGGATGCGGGTGGGGAACAGTTCCACCATCACGGCGGCCAGCGGGCCATAGGTCATGGTAGCGATCAGGATCATGGCTACGATCAACACCACCACCATCACCTGGTTCACCTGAGCAGGGTCAGCCTTGGCAGGGTAACCCGCTTGTTCAACGGCGGCGCGCATGGCCGTTTCATCATAGCCATTGATGGTCTTGTCACCGATGTTCACCACCACGTCACTACCGGCCACTGCCACAGAGCTGTAGGGCAGGCCCTGTTTCACCAGAAATGTCTTGACCTTGTCGCAGGGGCTGTCGAAGCGTGCCTTGCCCACAGGGTCGAACTGGAAGGTACAGCCTTTAGGGTCTGCGGTCACAACGATCGGCGCCTGTCGGCTGGCGTTGTCGATCTGGGGGTTGGCGTAAAAGCTCAAGGCTTTGAACAGCGGGAAGTACAGCACCGTGGCCAGCAGCAACCCAAGCATCAGGATGGGTTTACGGCCGATTCTGTCCGACAGCCAGCCGAAGAACACGAAGAAGGGCGCGCCAATCACCACGCTGATGATCAGCAGGGTATTGGCCTGGGCAGCGTCCATCTTCAGCATCTGGGTCATGAAGAACAGCACGTAGAACTGCGCTGTATAGAACGTAACCGCCTGCCCGGCGTTGATGCTGAACAGCGCCGTGAGTACCACTTTAAGGTTGGGCCAGGACGTGAACGATTCACGAATAGGCGACTTGCTGACCTTGCCCTGGGCCTTCATTTTCACGAACGCAGGCGACTCGTGCATGCTCATGCGGATCCAGGTAGAAATGCCCAGCAGCACGATCGACAGCAGGAACGGCAAGCGCCAGCCCCAGGTTTCGAACTGGTCGCCACTGATGTACCGGCTACCCAGCACCACCAGCAATGACAGCAACAGGCCGAGGGTGGCCGTGGACTGAATGAACCCGGTATGGAAACCGCGCTTGCCGGGCGGTGCATGCTCGGCTACATAAGTGGCCGCGCCCCCGTACTCACCACCCAGGGCCAGCCCCTGAAGCATGCGCAACACCACCAAAATGATGGGCGCGGCGATACCGATACTGGCGTAGGTGGGCAACAGCCCCACGGCGAAGGTGGACAGCCCCATCAGCACGATGGTGATCAGGAAGGTGTACTTGCGGCCGATCATGTCACCTAGCCGGCCAAACACCAGTGCCCCGAAGGGCCGCACAAGGAAGCCTGCAGCAAATGCCATGAGGGCAAAGATGAAGGCGGTGGTGTCGTTGACGCCGGCGAAAAACTGCTTGCTGATGACGGCTGCCAGCGCGCCATAGAGAAAAAAGTCATACCACTCGAAAACCGTCCCGAGGGATGACGCGAAAATGATCTTGCGTTCTTCACGACGGCTGGGGCTGCTGGCCGGCGCGTCCTGCTCTTGAATGTAGTCCGACATCGTTGCTGTCCTCGGCCCGCAGGGCCACAGTGATTATTCTTGTTGTTCCACTGTCGGCAGCTTTCGACCGCAAGCTACCGGTGTTGCACGCACCCTGGTCAGGGCGTCGGTAGTGCGTTTTCGCTCACGTAGGTTGGGGTATTGGCTCCTTTGAGAATCATCTGCGCCGCTTTCTCGGCGATCATCAAGGTGGGTGAGCAGGTATTGCCGGAGGTGATCTGCGGCATGATCGAGGCATCCGCCACACGCAGCCCGGGGATGCCATGCACACGCAGCTGGTTATCCACAACGTCCAGCGTGCCACTGCCCATGCGGCAGGTGCCGCTGGGGTGGAAGATGGTGGTGCCGATCTTGCCAGCCGCCTCGAACAAGTCTGCTTCGCTGTGCAGTGCCGCACCTGGCAGGTATTCCTTCGGCGCGAAGGCGGCGAGGGCAGGGGCCTGAACGATACGGCGGGTAAGGCGAATGGCTTCGGCAGCCACGCGCAGGTCCTGCGGGTCGCTGAGGTAATTGGGGTCGATCAGCGGTGCACTGTTCATGTCCGTGTCACGGATATCGATACGGCCACGGCTGGCCGGGCGCAGGTTGCACACCGAAGCGGTAAAAGCGGGGAATGTGTGCAGAGGCTCGCCGAAGCGTTCCAGTGATAAAGGCTGTACATGGTATTGCAGGTTGGCACTGGCCTGCTGCGCGTTCGACCTCACAAACGCCCCCAGCTGGCTGGGGGCCATGGCCAGCGGGCCGCTGCGATCGTAAAGGTAACGCAGGCCCATGCCCATCTTGCCCCACAGGCTGTTGGCCATCTGGTTGAGGGTATGGGTGTTGCCGATCTGATAGATCAGGCGCAGTTGCAGGTGGTCCTGCAGGTTGCCGCCAACGCCAGGCATGGCATGGCGCACACCGATGCCCAGGCGGGTCAGCAACTGGCTCGGGCCCACCCCGGAGCGCTGCAGGATACCGGGTGAACCCACCGCCCCCGCACACAGAATGATTTCACGGCGCGCCGCAAACTCGTGCCAACCACCTTGCCAGAACGCCTTCACCGCCCGCGCGCGGGTATTGTTCAGCAGTACCTGGTCCACCTGCACACCGGTCAGCACCGTCAAGTTCGGCCGGTGCCGGATCGGGCGCAAGAATGCCTTGGCAGCATTCCAGCGCACACCACTGCGCTGGTTCACCTGAAAATATCCACAGCCTTCGTTGTCGCCTGTATTGAAGTCATCCACCTTGCCGATGCCAACCTGCTCAGCGGCATCGCGGAAGGCGTCGAGGATCGGCCAGCTGTAGCGCTGGCGCTCTACCCGCCACTCGCCGCTGGCGCCGTGGAACTCACTGGCGCCAGCGAAGTGGCTTTCACTGGCCTTGAACAGCGGCAGTACATCTTTCCAGGCCCAGCCTGCATTGCCTTGCTCGGCCCAACCGTCATAGTCGGCGGCCTGGCCGCGCATGTAGATCATGCCATTGATGGAGGAACAGCCACCCAGCACCTTGCCCCGAGGGTAACCCAATGCTCGGCCAGCCAGCCCTGGCTGGGCTTCGGTCTTGAAGCACCAGTCGGTGCGCGGGTTGCCGATGCAGTAAAGGTAGCCGACGGGAATATGAATCCAGGGGTAGTTGTCACGGCCCCCGGCCTCCAACAGCAGAACACGGCTGGAAGGGTCGGCAGACAGCCGGTTGGCAAGCAGGCAACCCGCAGGGCCAGCGCCCACGACCACGTAGTCAAAGGCAGAATCGGTTGATGGCATTGGCGACCTCTAAACCGTTTTTATTCTTGTCGTGATCCAGCTTAGTGAGTAATTTCGTGGAATAAAGACGAGATTTCGCGCAGCCGCTGTGCGTTTTAGCACAACGGTAACCATGGCAACGCCCAGGCTGAGTGGGCGTTCGAACGTACAGGGATCGGCATGTTCGACTGGAACGATTTGCGGTTTTTCCTGGAGTTGCAGCGCAGTGGCCGCCTGCTGACGGCAGCCAAGCGGCTTAACACCACCCACAGCACCGTCGCCAGGCACATCGAGAGCATCGAGCAGAGCCTGGGCACCGCGTTGTTTGTCCAGCATGCCCAAGGCTATGAACTGACCCCGTCGGGGCATGCGCTGCTCAAGCATGCCGAGGCCATGGAAAACGTCGCACTGCTGGCGCAGGAAGAAATCACCCAGGCCATTGCCCCCCTTGGCAAGATTCGTCTGGGGGTAACCGAGGGCATCGGCATCATGTTCTTCACGCCACGCATGAACGCCCTGTTCGAACGCTACCCAGGCCTTGAGGTTGAGTTGGTGGCGGTACCGCGCTTTGTGAGCATCTTGAACCGCGAGGCCGAAATCAGTATTCACCTGGAGCGGCCCAGCGCCGATCTGCTGATTACCCGCAAACTCACCGACTACCGCCTGGCACTGTACGCAAGCCAGGCCTACCTGGACCGCTCGGCGCCGTTGAGCACCCGCGAAGACCTGGCCCGGCATAGCTGGATCGGGTATGTGGACGATCTGTTGTTCAGCCAGGAACTGCTGTTTCTCAACAGCTTTTGCCGTTCACCTAACGTGGTGTTTCGCAGCACCAGCGTGATCGCCCAGCAGGTGGCGGCGCGGGCCGGGCTGGGCATCGCCGTACTGCCCAACTACATGGCCCGCCATGATCCAACCCTGGTGCGCGTACTGCCGGGCGAAACCATCCAGCGCAGCTACTGGATTTGTACACGCCGCGAACTGCACAAGTCGGTGCGCTTGCGGGTGGTCTGGGACTACCTGCTGGCATTGTGCGCTGCAGAGCAGGACGAACTGCTAGCCCAGTAACGCCTTGCCCATCAGCATCAACGCTGCGGCCCAACCGGCTAGCGCAAACAGTTGCTGCAAGCGCGGCCCCGCCAGCCTTGCTGCCAGGGGCCGCGCCATTAACAACCCGATCACTGCCCCCAAGGCAAACGGTGCGCCCACCTGCCAGTGCATCACACCTGCCAGGGTGGCGCTGATAACGCTGCCAGCCGATACCAGCGCGATCACCGCCAGCGATGTTGAAACGATGCTGGCCATGCGCAGGTTGGTATAGCGGTTCAGGGCAGGGATGATGACAAAACCACCGCCCACACCCAGCAGCCCTGAAAGCAGACCAGACAACGCCCCCGTGCCGGCGAGCGCCCGTGCGCAGGGCAGCGTCCAGCGCAGCCGGCCCTGCAGCGGGTTGAGCACACAGGGCTCGATCAGCCGGTGTGCACCCGCGGTTTCACCCTTCAGCTCGCGGGCAGCCTTGCGCCAGATCCGCAGGCAGGCGTAGACCAGCACGCCGCCGAACAGCAACTGCAGTGGGGTGTTGGGTAAGTGATGGGCCAGCATGAGCCCCAATGGTGCGAACAGCACGCCCACCGCTGCGATGAGCAATGCCGCACGGTAGCGCACTACCCCTTGGCGCAAGCCAATAATGGCCCCCACAGCTGCTGCCAACCCAACCGCCAGCAGGCCGATGGGGGCAGCTTCAACCATTGTCAGCCCCAGGCCGAACACCAGCAGAGGCACAGCAAGAATACCGCCCCCGGCACCGGTCAGTGCCAGCACCGCACCAATGATCGCGCCCAGGCCTGCGCCCAGCAGCTGATGCTCGATCACTGCGCGCCCTCGGTGGCCAGTGGTGCCGGCCGGGCTAACCATTCGCGCCCTTTGAGCATGCCTTGCCAATACAACGGTGGCAGTACACGGGCCTTGAGCAACCAGGCCAGGCGGGTCGGCTGCCGGCCGTCGAGTAGCCAGGTGGGGAAGCTGGGCGCCAGCTTGCCGCCGTAGGTGAATTCAGCCAGCACAATCTTCCCGCGCTCGACGGTGAGCGGGCATGAGCCATAACCATCATACCTGGCCAGGCCCGTGCGCCTGCCCAACGCTACCAGCACATTGTTGGCGACCACCGGTGCCTGCTTGCGGGCGGCGGCAGCAGTCTTGGCATTGGTGGTGTTGGCGACGTCGCCCAGGGCATGCACATTGGCGTAAGCGCGATGGCGCAGGCTATGGGGGTCTACATCCACCCAACCGTTGCTGTCAGCCAGGGGGCTGTTGCGAATGAAGTCCGGGGCCACTTGTGGCGGCACCACATGCAGCATGTCGAAAGGTTCGGTGTGGCGCTCGCTGCTGCCATCAGGCAGTGTTCGCACGAATGTGGCGCGTTTGTTCGGGCCATCCACAGCTACCAGACGCTGGGAGAAATGCAGGTCGACGTCGTATTTCTCAATGTACTTCATGAGCGCAGGCACATAGTCAGGCACACCGAACAGTACGCCGCCGGCGTTGTAGAAACTCGCCTTGATCGCGCCCAACCGGCCGTGACGCAGCCAGTGGTCGCACGACAGGTACAACGCCTTTTGCGGCGCGCCGGCACACTTGATCGGCATGGGCGGTTGGCAGAACAGCGCGCGGCCCTGCTTGAGGTTTTGTACCAGCTCCCACGTGTAAGGTGCCAGGTCGTAGCGGTAGTTGGAGGTGACGCCATTGCGGCCAAGGGTGTCTTCAAGGCCATCGATGGCGGCCCAGTCCAGCTTGAGCCCGGGGCACACCACCAGTTGCTCGTAGCTGATGGTCCGCTCGCCCTCCAGCACCACGTGCCGGCTAACCGGGTCGAAGCCCGTGACCCGGGCTTGCAGCCAGCGCACGCCGCGAGGGATGGTGGACGCCATGGTGTGGGCAGTACTGGGTGCATCGAATACACCGGCACCGACCATGGTCCAGCCTGGCTGGTAGTAATGCACCTCGGCAGGGTCGATCAACGCCACATCCAGCGACGGGTCGCGGCTGATAAGGCTCGAGGCAGTGGCGATGCCGGCGGCACCGGCGCCGACAATCAGCACCTGATGGTGTGTGCAGGTGGCAGGGGACAACAAGGCAGGCATGGCAATCAATCCTGAATTCTGGTTATGGGGCAAAGCGGTTACAGGGCGTTGATCGGGATTTTCAGGTACCGCACGCCGTTGTCTTCCGGCGCGGGTAACTGGCCGCTGCGCATGTTCACCTGCACCGACGGCAAGATCAGCACAGGCATATCCAGGGTTTTGTCTCGCGCTTCGCGCATGGCAACGAAGCTGTCTTCGTCGATACCCTGGTGAATATGGATGTTGTGGGCCCGCTGTTCGGCTACGGTGGTGACATACCGCAGAGCCCGGCCCTCAGGCAGGTAGTCGTGGCACATGAACAAACGGGTGGTGTCGGGGAAGGCCAGCAGGCGGCGAATCGAGCGATACAGCGTGCGTGCATCGGCGCCAGGGAAATCGCAACGGGCGGTGCCGTAGTCCGGCATGAACAGGGTGTCCCCCACAAACAGTACTGTCTCGCCGGCATCCTCGATCATGAAGCTCATGCAGGCGGGTGTATGACCCGGTGTGTGCAGGGCCCGGGCATGCAGGTTGCCAATGCGAAACCCTTCTTCATCCTCCAGCAGGGCATCGAACTGGCTACCGTCCCGGGCAAAGCCGGGCTCCGCGTTGAACAGGGCACCAAACACTTTCTGCACCTGGGTGATGTGCGCGCCGATGGCCGTACAACCACCCAACTTGCTTTTCAGGTAGGCCGCTGCCGAAAGGTGGTCTGCATGCACATGGGTTTCAAGCACCCACTGCACCTTGGCATCGAGTGCTTCGACCCGCGCGATCAACTGGTCCGCAGAAGCAGTGCTGGTGCGGCCAGCCTTGGGGTCGTAGTCCAGCACGCTGTCGATCAGTGCGCACTGGCGCGTCTCGCGGTCCATCACCAGATAACTGATGGTCGAGGTTGCCTTGTCAAAGAAGGCTTCCACTTGAAGGTTGTTACCGATGATCATCACGTTCTCCAATTGTCCACCGGGCTCGTACGGACACGGGTGGTAGGGGAAGGGTTATCAAGATGCATGCCAGGCGCCTTTAAGCGAATACTGGCTGCTTCAGGGCAGGTGTCATTGGCCTCGTCACCCTTTGGCAGCCGAAATGGCAGGCTGGCTGTCAGCCGATGGCAGTGTTTGGCAGTCCTTGTTACCCTCGACCGGGTTATCAGACCGGTGCCGTCATGCCTGAACCACATCCGCTTATTCTGGCCTTGGTGTCTTACCTGGAACACGATGCGCTGCCCACCATCGTCCTGGACACCGACTACAACATCCTGGCCGCCAATGCTGCCTACCGCCGTCAGTTTGGCCGCGACGACCAGGCGCCGCTGGGCGAGAAATGTCACAAGGTATCTCACCACTATGCAGTGCCCTGCGATCAAGCCGGTGAGCACTGCCCCCTGCGCAAAGCCTGGGGGAGCAAGCAGCCTGAGCGCGTCCTGCACATTCACCACACGCCACGGGGCCCGGAGCATGTGGATGTAGAGCTGCGGCCGATTCTCGACGAGCAGGGCAGGGTGGTAGCGTTTGTCGAGCGTCTCACCAGCATAGCCCTCGCCTCGGCGCAGCCCCAGGAGCAGGGGCTTGTCGGCCGGGCGCCGGCCTTCAAGGCTGCCCTTGCCAGCCTGCAACGTGCAGCGCCAGCGCAGATCCCGGTCTTGCTGCAGGGCGAGTCGGGCACCGGCAAGGAGCTTTTTGCCCGCGCCGTGCATATGGGCAGCCCGAGAGCTAACGGCCCGTTGGTAGTAGTCGACTGCACGGGCCTGACCGATTCACTGTTCGAGAGTGAGTTGTTCGGCTACGAGAAGGGCGCATTCACCGGGGCAAATCAGCGCAAGATTGGCCTGGCCGAAGCGGCCCATGGCGGCACGCTATTCCTGGACGAAATCGGGGAAGTACCGTTGCCGATGCAGGTGAAGCTGTTGCGGCTGATCGAGACAGGCAGCTTTCGCCCGGTGGGCAGCCTGCGTACGGTGCACTCTGATTTCCGCCTGGTGTCGGCCACGCACAAACCGCTCAAGCAGATGGTGGCTGACGGCACATTCAGGGAAGACCTGTACTACCGCATCAGCGGCTTCCCCATTCGCCTGCCGGCACTGAGGGAGCGGGTAGAGGATCTGCCCCTGCTGACCGAGAGCTTGTTAAAACGCATGGCAGGTACATCCACTGCCAGCGTGGATGAGGCGGCATTGCAGCAACTGGCGCTGCATCCATTCCCCGGCAATATCCGTGAGCTGCGCAATATTCTGGAGCGGGCGAGGTTGTTTGCTGATGACGGCGTGATCAAGCCTGAGCATTTACCGGAAGACGTTGGCGCGAACATCGGCACCGGAACTCGGGATGGGAGTGGGGCTGGCCAGTTGGGAAATTTGGCACAGGCGCTGGCGCACTTCAACGGCTCGCGCAGCGAACTGGCACGGCACCTTGGCGTGAGCGAACGCACGCTGTATCGACGGTTGAAGGCGCAGGGGGTTAACCCCGCGACGTGACCTGTTATCTGTCTTTTATTCAAATAGCAAAAAGCCCGCCGAAGCGGGCTTTTTGCTGCGGGGCAATTTACAACCCGATCAGAAATCCAGGTTGGAAACCGACAGCGCGTTGCTCTCGATGAAGTCACGGCGTGGCTCGACCGCATCACCCATCAGGGTGTTGAAGATCTGGTCAGCCGCAATGGCATCTTCGATGGTGACCTTCAGCATCCGGCGCACCGTTGGGTCCATTGTGGTTTCCCACAGTTGGTCCGGGTTCATCTCGCCCAGGCCTTTGTATCGCTGAATGGTATGGCGCTTGGTGGTCTCGTTCATCAGCCAGTCCAGGCCTTCCTTGAACTCGACGATGGCTTTGCGGCGTTCGCCACGCTGCACGTAGGCGCCTTCACCCAGCAAGCTGGACAACTTGCTACCCACGTTGACCACCGTGCGGTAGTCATTGCTACCGAAGAAGTCACGGTTGAAGGTGATATAGCTGGCCAGGCCGTGGGAGATGATTTCCACTTCCGGCAGCCACACGTTACGTTCCTTGTCTTCGCGCAGGCTGGCTTTGTAGGCAAGGCCAGACTTCTGCGTGTTATCCAGACGCGCCTGGAACTGGGCCAGCCAGGCTTGCATGACGGCGTGATCACCCAGCTGTTCCAGGGTGACTTCCGGCAGGTAGATGAAGTGCTCGGTCAGCTCTTCCGGGTACAGGCGCGACAGGCGCTTGAGCGTCTTCATGACACTGCGGAACTCATTGACCAGTGCCTCAAGCTGCACACCCGATACCGCAGGCGCGGACTCGTCCAGGTGCAGGCTGGCGTCTTCAAGGGCAGACTGGGTCATGTATTCTTCCATGGCCTCGTCGTCCTTGATGTACTGCTCTTGCTTGCCACGCTTAACTTTATACAGCGGTGGTTGAGCGATGTAGATGTAGCCACGCTCTACCAACTCTGGCAATTGGCGGAAGAAGAAAGTCAGCAGCAGCGTACGGATGTGCGAACCGTCGACGTCAGCATCGGTCATGATGATGATGTTGTGGTAACGCAGCTTCTCGATGTTGTACTCATCGCGGCCGATACCGCAGCCCAGCGCGGTGATCAGCGTACCCACTTCCTGGGACGAGATCATCTTGTCGAACCGCGCCTTCTCGACGTTCAGGATCTTGCCCTTCAGCGGCAGAATGGCTTGAGTACGACGGTTACGGCCTTGCTTGGCCGAGCCACCTGCGGAGTCACCCTCCACCAGGTACAGTTCGGAGAGGGCAGGGTCCTTCTCCTGGCAGTCAGCCAGTTTGCCCGGCAAGCCGGCAATGTCCAGCGCACCTTTGCGGCGGGTCATCTCGCGCGCTTTGCGGGCAGCTTCACGGGCACGGGCGGCATCGATCATCTTGCCGACGACGGCCTTGGCCTCGTTGGGGTTTTCCAGCAGGAAGTCGGAGAAGTACTTGTTCATCTCCTGCTCCACGGCGGTTTTCACCTCCGAGGACACCAACTTGTCTTTGGTCTGCGAGCTGAACTTGGGGTCCGGAACCTTGACCGAAATGATTGCGGTCAGGCCTTCACGGGCGTCGTCGCCAGTAGTAGAGACCTTGTTCTTCTTGGCCAGGCCTTCCTGCTCGATGTAGCTGTTCAGGCTACGGGTGAGGGAAGAACGGAAGCCAACCAGGTGTGTGCCACCGTCGCGCTGCGGAATGTTGTTGGTGAAGCACAGCAGGTTTTCGTTGAAGCTGTCGTTCCACTGCAGGGCGACTTCAACACCCACACCGTCCTCGCGCTGCACGCTGAAGTGGAATACCTGGCTGTTCACCGGGGTTTTGTTGGTGTTCAGGTACTCAACAAATGCACGAAGGCCGCCTTCGTATTTGAAGAATTCTTCCTTACCGCTGCGCTCATCTTTCAGCAGGATACCAACGCCCGAGTTGAGGAACGACAACTCACGGATACGTTTGGCCAGGATGTCCCAGCTGAAGTGGATATTCTTGAACGTGTCGGCAGACGGCTTGAAGTGGATATGCGTACCGGTGGTTTCGCTGTCACCGACGATTTCCATTGGCGCTTGGGGTACGCCATGCACGTAGGTCTGTTCCCAGATTTTCCCGCTACGGCGAACGGTCAGCACCAGCTTCTCGGAAAGCGCATTCACTACCGATACCCCTACACCGTGCAGACCGCCGGATACCTTGTAGGAGTTGTCATCGAACTTACCGCCAGCGTGCAGCACGGTCATGATGACCTCAGCAGCGGACACGCCTTCCTCTTTGTGTACATCTACCGGAATACCGCGACCGTTGTCGCGGACACTGATGGACTCGTCCGGGTGGATGATGACGGTGATGTCGTCGCAGTGACCTGCGAGGGCTTCGTCGATGGAGTTGTCGACCACCTCGAAGACCATGTGGTGCAGGCCGCTACCATCATCGGTGTCGCCAATGTACATGCCGGGGCGCTTGCGCACGGCATCCAAACCTTTCAGCACCTTGATGCTGGAGGAGTCGTACGTTTGATTTTCGCTCATGCCTTCACTCCCGATGGTCGTGGGTCTGGGTGATACGGCCTTGTTCCACGTGGAACAAAGCAACTGGCGTTTCCGTCTGCCAGCCTTCCCTCAGTAATTCTTGATCTACACAGGTGATGAATACCTGGCAGCGTAATTCTTCAAGCAAGCGGCACAACGCGCGGCGATGCTGGTCGTCCAGTTCGGATGGCAAGTCATCCACGAGATAGATGCAGGTACCCCGCCGCGCCTGGCTGACCAAGTGGCCTTGGGCAATGCGCAATGCGCATACCACCAGCTTTTGCTGACCACGCGACAGGATATCGGCTGCGTTATTGGCAGCCAGGCGAAGACGCAGATCAGCACGTTGTGGGCCGGCCTGGGTATGGCCCATCTGCTGATCGCGAAGGAGAGAGGAGGCGAGTACTTCTTGGAGTTCCCGGTCCTTGTCCCAGCCTCGATAGTAGCTAAGGGTCAACCCGTCCAACTCAACCAGCTCGCTCAGGGTGTGCTCGAAGACGGGCTTCAAGGCCTTGATATAGTTGCGACGGTATTCATCTATCTCCGCGCTGGCCAGGCATAATTCCCGGTCCCAGGCGGCTTGCGAAGCAGCGTCAAGTGTACCATGCCGCAACCATGAGTTCCGCTGCCGTAGCGCCTTCTGCAGACGCTGCCACGCAGGCATGAACCTAGGTTCCACGTGGAACACTCCCCAATCCAGAAACTGTCTACGGATTTTCGGAGCGCCTTCCAGTAAACGGAAACTGTCGGGGTTGATCAGCTGAAGGGGCAACAACTCCGCGAGTTGAGCAGCACTCCGCGCGTTTTGCCCATCAATTCGTATGGTGAAGTCCCCTTGCCGCTCACGGGATACCCCAAGGTTGCAAGCCCCACCTTCGGCTAGCTCCACCTCACCGAACACGGTACAGGCGGCCTGCTCATACTGGATAACCGGGTTCAAGCGGGTGCTGCGGAACGACCGAGCGAGCCCAAGCAGATGCACGGCTTCCAGCACGCTGGTCTTGCCGCTGCCATTGTCGCCATACAGGATATTGATGCGGGGGGAGGGGGAGAGTGTCACCGGGTGCAAATTGCGCACCGCGGTGACCATGATACGTCGAAGGGACATGTCGCCTGCTACAGGTTACAAACGCATCGGCATGACAACATACGAAGAGTCGTCGTTGCCTGCCTCCTGCAGCAGCGCGCTGCTGTTGGAGTCCGACAAGATCAGGCGAACCTGTTCAGTGGTCATAACCCCCAGCACATCCAGCAGGTAGCTGACGTTGAAGCCAATCTCCAAGGAGCTGCCTTCGTAGTCCACGCTGATCTCTTCCTCGGCTTCTTCCTGCTCAGGGTTGTTGGCCTGAATTTTCAGCTGCCCGGCAGCCAACTGCAGACGGATGCCACGGTACTTTTCGTTGGACAAAATCGCGGTACGGCTAAAGGCCTCGCGCAGGGCTTGACGGTCGCCCACTACCAACTTGTCACCGCCCTTGGGCAGCACGCGCTCGTAGTCTGGGAATTTACCGTCCACCAATTTGGAGGTGAATGTGAATTCACCGGTAGTGGCGCGGATGTGATGCTGACCCAAAACGATGCTGACCATGCCCTCAGGGTCGGTCAGCAGGCGGGCCAGTTCCAGAATACCTTTGCGTGGCACGATCACCTGGTGGCGGTCGTCCTGCTCGATAGGTGCACTCATGGCGCAAAGGGCCAGGCGGTGACCATCGGTGGAAACAGCCCGCAGCGTGTTGCGCGAGACTTCGAGCAACATACCGTTCAGGTAGTAGCGCACATCCTGCTGAGCCATGGCAAAGCTGGTGCGCTCGATCAAGCGGCGCAGCTTGCTCTGTTCCAGGTTGCAGGTCAGCGAACCCGGGCCTTCTTCCACAGTGGGGAAATCATTGGCTGGCAGCGTTGACAGGGTAAAGCGGCTACGGCCAGCTTTGACCAGCAGTTTCTGCTCGTCCACCTTGATGTCGATAAGCACATCGCTGGGCAGGCTCTTGCAGATGTCCATCAGCTTACGCGCCGGGACGGTGATTTCGCCAGGTTCGGCTGGCTCTTCGAGTTGCACGCGCCCTACCAGTTCAACCTCCAGGTCGGTACCGGTCAACGACAATTGCTGGCCCTGTACGACCAGCAATACGTTGGACAGCACCGGCAAGGTCTGGCGGCGCTCGACGACACCGGCGACCAGTTGCAGGGGTTTCAACAGGGCTTCGCGTTGAATGGTGAAATGCATGGTCTAGTCCCTTGCCTTCAATTAGCTAGCTGCGCCAACGGCCATCAGGTCGTCAGCGTACGCAGCAGGTTCTTGTAGTCCTCGCGGATGTCCGCGTCGGATTCCTTAAGTTCGTTGATCTTGCGGCAGGCATGCAGCACGGTCGTATGGTCTCGGCCACCGAACATGTCGCCGATCTCTGGCAAGCTGTGGTTGGTCAGCTCCTTGGACAGGGCCATGGCCACCTGCCGCGGGCGCGCCACCGAGCGCGAACGCCGCTTGGACAACAGATCGGAGATCTTGATCTTGTAGTACTCAGCCACCGTGCGCTGGATGTTATCCACACTCACCAGCTTGTCCTGGAGGGCCAGCAGGTCTTTGAGCGACTCACGGATCAGCTCGATGGTGATATCGCGCCCCATGAAGTGGGAGTGGGCGATCACCCGTTTCAGCGCACCTTCCAGCTCACGAACGTTGGAGCGTATGCGTTGGGCGATGAAGAACGCGGCATCATGCGGCAGCTCGACCTTGGCCTGGTCGGCCTTCTTCATCAGGATCGCGACACGGGTTTCCAGTTCTGGCGGCTCGACTGCCACGGTCAGGCCCCAACCGAAGCGCGACTTCAGTCGCTCTTCAAGGCCTTCGATTTCCTTGGGATATCGGTCGGACGTCAGGATGACTTGCTGGCCACCTTCGAGCAGGGCGTTGAAGGTGTGGAAGAATTCTTCCTGGGAGCGCTCCTTGCGGGCGAAGAACTGAATATCGTCGATCAGCAATGCATCCACAGACCGGTAGAAACGCTTGAACTCGTTGATGGCGTTCAGCTGAAGCGCCTTGACCATGTCCGCGACAAAGCGCTCCGAATGCAGGTAGACCACCTTGGCATTCGGGTTCTTCTTCAGCAGGTGGTTACCCACAGCATGCATCAGGTGAGTCTTGCCCAGGCCCACGCCACCATAAAGGAACAGCGGGTTGTACCCGTGCTTGGGGTTGTCGGCCACCTGCCATGCCGCTGCCCTGGCCAGCTGGTTGGACTTGCCCTCTACAAAGGTATCGAACGTGAACGTGCGGTTCAGGTAGCTGGTGTGCTTGAGCGCGCCCTCTACCTGCACGGTGCGTTGCTCGGCCCGGCCATTGACGACGGGGGCCGAGGGAGGTTCGGCCATGGCGTCGAAGCTGTCCCTTGAAGACTGCTGAGCGGATTGTTCAACAGTGGAAGCTTCGGCCGGGGCCGCAGCAGCAAGCTCGGCGGCCACAGCAGCAGGCACGGCTTTTTGCGCCTGGGTCTGGGCCTGCGAGGCAGCGATGGCTGCACTCACCGGGGCGTTGGGTGCAGCACGGGGTGCTGAGCTGCGACGGCTGCCAATCAGCAACGAAAGAGCAGGCGCAATGCCACTGCCATTTTCCCCCAACAGTTCCAGCAAACGCCCCAGGTACTTTTCATTGACCCAATCAAGGACGAAACGGTTGGGCGCGTAGACGCGCAACTCGTCGCCTTCGGCTTCGACCTGTAACGGACGGATCCAGGTGTTGAATTGTTGGGCAGGCAGTTCGTCGCGCAGAAGCTCTACGCACTGCTGCCAAAGTTCCACTGACACGGATATCCCCTGAGTTTGAAAGCCGGACAAGGCCGAAACAAACCGCCATTGTACCGGTCGAGCGTTAACTTATCCACATGTGGACACCACGGCAGCCATGGCAAAACAGCCATTTACCGACTAAAACGACCTGACGAAGCTGTGAATAAACCCTGTGGATAACGCAACCTGAGGGCTATGCACAACCCTGGGTCGAAGTCTGTTGATAACTCTACTGTGGATAACAGCCTATTTTATCCACACGTTCTCTCCAGGCCCGAAACAGGCGCAGCACCGGTTTGAAACAGACTTTTGAATCGCTGAAAAGCCCGTTTTACAAGGCCTTCGGTGGGTTATCCACAGAAGGTTATCCACCTAAGAGTTATAAGTTCTTCAGAAAAGCTTTTTATATGTCTCTTCTTTTTTTTCATGTTGAACGTAATCTGACTGCTCAATCAAGCCGACGCTGGCCCACCGCGGGCTGCCACTCATCCCGCCGTACATAAGGAAAGGCTGGTTGGAAATTGACCTACGGGCTTGCTTTCTCTAGAATCGCCGGTCTCTTAAAAGGGGGCCATCCCGGCCCGTCGTCGACAAACCCAGGTAACACGCCATGAAACGTACTTTCCAACCAAGCACCATCAAGCGCGCGCGCACTCACGGTTTCCGTGCTCGTATGGCTACCAAGAACGGCCGCGCCGTACTGTCGCGTCGTCGTGCCAAAGGCCGTAAGCGTCTGGCCATTTGATTTTTCGGCACAGGTGGTGAGTCAGGACTTCAGTCGGGAAAAGCGACTGCTTACACCCCGGCATTTCAAAGCGGTCTTCGACTCCCCAACCGGCAAGGTTCCAGGGAAAAACCTGCTGATCCTTGCTCGCGAGAACGGGCTGGATCACCCGCGCCTTGGCCTGGTGATCGGCAAGAAGAGCGTCAAGCTCGCCGTTCAACGCAACCGCCTCAAGCGCTTGATGCGCGATTCCTTTCGTCTGAACCAGCAAATGCTTGCCGGCCTGGACATCGTGATCGTCGCGCGCAAGGGATTGGGTGAAGTGGAAAACCCGGAATTGCACCAACACTTTGGCAAGCTCTGGAAACGCCTGGCGCGCAGCCGACCGGCACCAGCAGCCACCGCCAATTCCGTAGGGGTAGACAGCCAAGATGCGTAAACTGGCACTCGTTCCGATCCAGTTTTACCGTTATGCCATTAGTCCTCTGATGGCCAGCCACTGTCGTTTCTTCCCCAGCTGCTCCTGTTATGCCTATGAAGCCATCGAAAACCACGGCCTCTGGCGTGGTGGGTGGCTAGCCGTTCGTCGCCTGGGGCGTTGTCATCCGTGGAACGACGGCGGTTTCGATCCCGTTCCTCCCGCTCCTTCCTCCCGAACTTCTTCGATAGCCGAGTAATCATGGATATTAAACGCACGATCCTGATCGTCGCCCTGGCAATCGTGTCCTACGTCATGGTCCTCAAGTGGAACCAGGACTACGGCCAGGCTGCCCTGCCGACTCAGAATACTGCTGCCAGCACTGCCAACCCGGGCTTGCCTGACGGTGTACCGGCGGGTAATGCCGGCGCCAGCGCCGATGTGCCTAGCGCCAACGCCGAGACCAGCCAGGCCGAGCTCGCACCGGTCGCTGTCAGCAAGGACCTGATCCGGGTCAAGACCGACGTCCTGAACCTGGCTATCGATCCGGTCGGTGGTGACATTGTCCAGCTGAACCTGCCTCAGTACCCGCGGCGTCAGGATCACCCGGACATTCCGTTCCAGCTGTTCGACAACGGTGGCGAACGCGTCTACCTGGCACAAAGCGGCCTGACAGGCGCCAACGGCCCTGATGCACGTTCGGCCGGTCGCCCACTCTATGCGGCCGAGCAGAAGAGCTATCAGCTGGCCGACGGCCAGGAGCAACTGGTTGTCGACCTGAAGTTCAGCGATAACGGCGTCAACTACATCAAGCGCTTCAGCTTCAAGCGCGGTGAATACGACCTCACTGTCAGCTACCTGATCGACAACCAGAGCAGCCAGGCCTGGAGCGGCAACATGTTTGCCCAGCTCAAGCGGGATGCTAGCTCCGATCCTTCGTCGAGCACCGCTACCGGTACCGCCACCTACCTGGGCGCAGCCCTGTGGACACCTTCCGAGCCCTACAAAAAGGTCTCGATGAAGGACATCGACAAAGGTAGTTTGAAAGAAAATGTGTCTGGAGGCTGGGTCGCCTGGCTGCAGCACTACTTCGTAACCGCGTGGATCCCTGCCAAGTCGGACAACAACGTCGTCCAGACCCGCAAGGACAGCCAGGGCAACTACATCATCGGCTACACTGGCCCGGCACTCAGCGTGCCTGCGGGCGGTAAGGCCGAAACCAGTGCCATGCTGTATGCCGGTCCGAAGATCCAGTCCAAGCTCAAGGAGTTGTCCCCAGGCCTGGAACTGACGGTGGACTACGGCTTCCTGTGGTTCATTGCCCAGCCGATTTTCTGGTTGCTGCAACATATCCACAGCCTGCTGGGCAACTGGGGCTGGTCGATCATCGTGCTGACCATGCTGATCAAAGGCCTGTTCTTCCCGTTGTCGGCTGCCAGCTACCGTTCCATGGCGCGCATGCGTGCCGTTTCGCCCAAGCTGGCCGCGCTGAAAGAACGCTTCGGTGACGATCGCCAGAAGATGTCCCAGGCGATGATGGAGCTGTACAAGAAAGAGAAGATCAACCCGCTGGGCGGCTGCTTGCCGATCCTGGTACAGATGCCGGTATTCCTGGCTCTGTACTGGGTGCTGCTGGAAAGCGTCGAGATGCGCCAGGCCCCCTGGATGCTGTGGATTACCGACCTGTCGATCAAGGATCCGTTCTTCATCCTGCCGATCATCATGGGCGCCACCATGTTCATCCAGCAGCGTCTGAACCCGACCCCGCCGGACCCGATGCAGGCCAAGGTGATGAAGATGATGCCGATCATCTTCACCTTCTTCTTCCTGTGGTTCCCGGCTGGCCTGGTGCTGTACTGGGTTGTGAACAACTGCCTGTCCATCACTCAGCAGTGGTACATCACCCGCAGCATCGAAGCAGCCAGCAAAAAAGCTGCTGCCTGACGGGCTATTGCGCTAGCCTGTGAATAAAAACGCCCCCCAGTGGGGCGTTTTTGCTATCTGTCGTTTTTGTCGTAGAGGCTTTCGAGCATGAATACTGTGCGTGAAACCATCGTCGCCATTGCCACCGCCCAAGGGCGCGGTGGGGTGGGCATCGTCAGGCTGTCAGGGCCTCTGGCAGGCAGGGCCGGCGAATGGATCACCGGCCGTCACCTGACCCCGCGCCACGCCCATTACGGCGCGTTTCGAGGTGAGGATGGGCTGGTGCTGGACGAGGGCATTGCCTTGTTCTTTCCGGGCCCTAACTCGTTCACCGGCGAGGACGTGCTGGAGCTGCAGGGCCACGGTGGCCCGGTGGTGCTGGATATGTTGCTGCAGCGTTGCGTACAACTGGGTTGCCGTCTGGCCCGGCCAGGGGAATTCAGCGAACGCGCATTTCTCAATGACAAACTGGACCTGGCGCAGGCAGAGGCGATCGCCGACCTGATCGAGGCCAGTTCCAGCCAGGCCGCGCGCAACGCCCTGCGGTCGCTTCAAGGGGAATTCTCGAAACGTGTCCACAGCCTGACCGAAGCCCTGATTGCATTGCGCATCTACGTGGAGGCTGCAATCGACTTCCCTGAGGAAGAGATTGATTTCCTTGCCGATGGCCACGTGCTGTCGATGCTGGATGCTGTGCGAGCAACGTTATCCACAGTCCAGCGCGAGGCCGGGCAGGGCGCCTTGCTACGCGATGGCATGACGGTGGTTATTGCGGGTCGGCCCAACGCCGGCAAATCGAGCTTGCTAAACCAGCTGGCGGGGCGTGAAGCGGCAATCGTCACTGATATCGCCGGCACCACCCGGGACATCCTGCGTGAACATATCCACATCGACGGGATGCCCCTGCACGTTGTGGATACCGCAGGGTTGCGCGCAACCGAAGACCAGGTAGAAAAAATTGGCGTTGAACGTGCGCTCAAGGCCATTGGCGAAGCGGACCGTGTGCTGTTGGTGGTGGACTCCACCGCACCTGAAGCCAGTGACCCCTTCGCCCTATGGCCGGAGTTTCTCGACCAGCGGCCTGACCCGTCCAAGGTCACACTCATCCGCAACAAGGCAGACCTGAGTGGTGAGCGTATTGCGCTTGAGCAGAGTACGGATGGCCACGTCACCCTCACCCTCAGTGCCAAAGGCAACGATGGCGGCCTGCAGTTGCTGCGTGATCACCTCAAGGCCTGCATGGGGTACGAACAAACCGCCGAAAGCGGCTTTAGCGCCCGCCGTCGACACCTTGATGCATTGCGCCAGGCCAGTGAGCACCTGGAGCATGGGCGGGCACAACTGACACTGGCGGGTGCCGGTGAGTTGTTGGCCGAAGACCTGCGCCAGGCGCAGCAAGCGTTGGGCGAGATCACAGGCGCCTTCAGTTCTGACGACCTGTTGGGCCGAATTTTCTCGAGCTTTTGCATCGGCAAGTAGTTCACCGCAGCCTCGGGCACAGCCGCTCCACATGGAGCGGCTTTTTTTTGCGCTTTTTTTGGCCGGCTCGGGCTTTCTTGGGTATCAGGAGCCCTGTGGAAAACCCTCAATGAGCTCAGTTGATAAGCAGGCGTTTTTGTTGAGGGTAAACTGCCCTGTGGGTAAACAGACCGTTTATGCACAGGCTAAAACCGCTTATCCATAGCCCTCATGGGTACTAGGCCACAGGGTTTAATTTCTCTGTACATGGCTATTTGAAAGGCGTGCAGAACCTTATCCACAGATAAGGCTGTGCATAAGAATAAACATAAAAACAAAGCTTTTATAAATTTCTCTTCTTTGATTTCTGTTGTCTGCCATTCATCCACAGACTGGTCAAAATTTGCTCAGGCGGTTCCTTTAAGGGGGGTGAAGTCCCTATACTTGTCGGCTTACCTTCTCTATTCGCAAAAACAGGCACGAGGTGCGTGGTGGATTTCCCTTCCCGTTTTGAAGTGATCGTCATCGGCGGCGGCCATGCCGGTACCGAGGCTGCGCTTGCGTCTGCACGCATGGGTGTAAAAACCCTGCTGCTGACCCACAACGTGGAAACCCTCGGTCACATGAGCTGCAACCCCGCTATTGGCGGTATTGGCAAGAGCCATCTGGTCAAAGAGATCGATGCCCTGGGCGGCGCCATGGCCCTGGCTACCGACAAGAGCGGTATCCAGTTCCGAGTGCTGAACAACCGCAAAGGCCCAGCCGTTCGGGCAACCCGGGCACAGGCAGACCGCGCCATCTACAAGGCAGTGGTCCGCGAGATCCTGGAAAACCAGCCGAACCTGTGGATATTCCAGCAGTCCTGCGATGACCTGATCGTCGAGCAGGACGAGGTCAAGGGTGTCGTCACCCAAATGGGCCTGCGTTTCTTCGCCGATGCCGTGGTACTGACCACTGGCACATTCCTCGGCGGGCTGATCCATATCGGCATGCAAAACCATTCCGGCGGTCGCGCCGGTGACCCACCCTCGATCGCCCTGGCACACCGCATGCGTGAACTCCCGCTGCGGGTCGGTCGCCTGAAAACCGGTACCCCGCCGCGTATCGATGGCCGCTCCGTGGACTTCTCGGTGATGACCGAGCAGCCCGGCGATACCCCGATTCCGGTGATGTCGTTCATGGGCAATGCGGGCATGCACCCGCGCCAGGTCAGTTGCTGGATCACCCACACCAATGCGCGGACCCACGACATCATCGCTTCCAACCTCGACCGCTCGCCCATGTATTCAGGGGTTATCGAGGGGGTTGGGCCGCGCTACTGCCCGTCGATCGAAGACAAGATCCACCGCTTCGCCGACAAGGAAAGCCATCAGGTATTCATCGAGCCGGAAGGCCTGAACACCCATGAGCTTTACCCAAACGGCATCTCCACTTCGCTGCCGTTTGACGTGCAGCTGGAGCTGGTACGGTCGATTCGGGGTATGGAAAATGCCCACATCGTTCGCCCCGGTTACGCCATCGAGTACGACTACTTCGACCCACGCGATCTGAAGTACAGCCTTGAAACCAAGGTTATCGGCGGTTTGTTCTTCGCCGGCCAGATCAACGGCACCACGGGTTACGAGGAAGCCGGCGCCCAGGGCCTGCTGGCCGGGACCAACGCCGCACTGCGTGCCCAGGGCCGCGACAGCTGGTGCCCGCGGCGCGACGAGGCGTACATCGGTGTGCTGGTCGACGACCTGATTACCCTGGGTACCCAGGAGCCGTACCGCATGTTCACCTCCCGTGCCGAGTACCGCCTGATTCTGCGCGAAGACAACGCCGACCTGCGGCTTACCGAAAAAGGCCGCGAACTGGGCCTGATCGATGACCAGCGCTGGGCAGCGTTCTGCACCAAGCGCGACGGTATCGAGCGTGAAGAGCAGCGCCTGAAAACCACCTGGGTGCGGCCGAATACTGAACAAGGCCAGGCCATTGTGGATAAGTTCGGCACGCCGCTCAGCCATGAATACAGCCTGCTCAACCTGCTGGCGCGCCCTGAAATCGACTACGCCGGGCTGATTGAGGCCACCAACGGTGAGCCGATTGACCCGCAGGTTGCCGAACAGGTGGAAATCCGCACCAAGTACGCCGGGTACATCGACCGCCAGCAGGACGAGATCGCTCGCCTGCGGGCCAGCGAGGACACGCGCCTGCCTGTGGATATCGACTATTCGAGCATTTCTGGCTTGTCCAAGGAGATTCAGGGCAAGCTGGGCCAGACGCGCCCCGAAACCCTGGGCCAGGCTTCGCGCATCCCCGGTGTTACACCGGCCGCGATCTCCCTGTTGCTCATTCACCTGAAAAAACGCGGCGCCGGCCGCGAGTTGGAGCAAAGCGCTTGAGTGCCCTGGTCACCCCGCAACATGCCGAAGAGTTGTCCACAGGTGCCCGCGAACTGGGGGTGCCACTGAGCCCGGAGCAACACGACAAGCTGCTTGGCTACCTTGCTCTGTTGATCAAATGGAACAAAGCCTACAACCTCACCGCTGTGCGCGACCCCGACGAGATGGTTTCGCGCCACTTGCTCGACAGCCTCAGCGTGATGCCGTTTATCCACAGCGAACGCCATGAATGGCTGGACGTGGGCAGCGGCGGTGGCATGCCTGGGGTGCCATTGGCTATTCTGCATCCGCACAAGCGTGTGACGGTGCTGGATGCCAATGGCAAGAAAACGCGCTTTCTGACCCAGGTGAAAATGGAGCTCAAGCTGGACAACCTCACGGTTATCCACAGCCGCGTGGAGGCGTTCGAGCCTGCACGTCCGTTCGATGGCATCGTCTCCCGTGCGTTCAGCAGCATGGAGAACTTCACCAACTGGACCCGCCACCTGGGCGACACCGGGACGCAATGGCTTGCAATGAAGGGGCTGCATCCTGCCGATGAACTGGTAGCATTGCCCGCAGACTTCACAGTGGAAAGCGAGCAGGCCCTGACCGTTCCGGGTTGCCAGGGCCAGCGCCATCTGCTGATACTGCGCCGCAAGGCTTGACTGGGAACACACGCAACAATGGCTAAGGTATTCGCAATCGCGAACCAGAAAGGTGGTGTAGGCAAGACCACCACCTGTATCAATCTCGCGGCCTCGCTGGCTGCGACCAAGCGCCGTGTGCTGCTGATCGACCTCGATCCGCAGGGCAACGCCACCATGGGCAGCGGGGTGGACAAGCACGAGCTCGAGCACTCGGTGTACGACCTGCTGATCGGCGAATGTGACCTGGCCCAGGCCATGCACTATTCCGAGCATGGTGGTTTCCAGTTGCTGCCGGCCAACCGTGACCTGACCGCAGCCGAAGTGGTGCTGCTGGAGATGCAGGTCAAGGAGAGCCGCCTGCGCAATGCACTGGCGCCCATCCGCGACAATTACGATTTCATTCTGATCGACTGCCCGCCGTCGCTGTCGATGCTCACGCTCAACGCCCTGGTTGCGTCCGATGGCGTGATCATCCCCATGCAGTGCGAGTACTACGCGCTGGAAGGCCTGAGCGACCTTGTGGATAACATCAAGCGCATCGCTGCACGGCTGAACCCCGAGCTCAAGATCGAGGGCCTGTTGCGGACCATGTACGACCCGCGCCTCAGCCTGAACAACGATGTTTCTGCGCAGCTGAAGGAGCACTTTGGCCAGCAGCTGTACGACACCGTGATCCCACGCAATATCCGCCTGGCCGAAGCGCCCAGTTTCGGCATGCCGGCGCTGGCCTACGACAAGCAATCGCGTGGCGCGCTGGCCTACCTGGCCCTGGCTGGCGAACTGGTTCGCCGTCAGCGTCGTCAAACCCGCACTGCACAAACAACTTAAGGAATCCGCATGGCCGTCAAGAAACGAGGTCTCGGACGTGGGTTGGATGCGCTGCTCAGCGGTCCTTCCGTCAGCGCGCTCGAAGAGCAGGCTGTAAAGATCGACCAGAAGGAACTGCAACACCTGCCCGTGGAGTTGATTCAGCGCGGCAAGTACCAGCCGCGACGCGACATGGATCCACAGGCGCTCGAAGAACTCGCCCATTCGATCCGCAGCCACGGGGTGATGCAGCCCATTGTGGTGCGTCCGATCGGCGACAACCGCTACGAGATCATTGCCGGTGAGCGCCGCTGGCGCGCCACCCAGCAGGCCGGCCTGGACACCATCCCTGCCATGGTCCGCGAGGTGCCCGACGAAACCGCCATCGCCATGGCGCTGATCGAAAACATCCAGCGCGAGGACCTTAACCCGCTGGAGGAGGCGCTCGCCTTGCAGCGCCTGCAGCAGGAGTTCGAGCTGACCCAGCAACAGGTGGCCGACGCCGTGGGCAAGTCGCGGGTGACGGTGGCCAACCTGCTGCGCCTGATTACCTTGCCCGATGCGATCAAGACCATGCTCGCGCACGGTGACCTGGAAATGGGCCACGCCCGTGCCCTGCTCGGCCTGGAAGAGCATCGCCAGGAGGAGGGGGCGCGTCATGTTGTCGCACGTGGACTTACCGTGCGCCAAACCGAGGCGCTGGTGCGTCAGTGGTTGAGTGACAAACCTGATCCGGTAGAACCGGGCAAACCTGATCCGGACATCGCACGCCTTGAACAACGGCTGGCAGAGCGGCTGGGCTCTGCGGTGCAGATTCGCCATGGCAACAAGGGCAAGGGGCAGCTGGTCATTCGTTATAACTCGCTGGACGAGTTGCAGGGCGTGCTTGCTCACATCCGCTGAAACAATTCCCGTTGTAGCGTGCGGCCGTAAATCACTACGAAGAGTTGAATAGGGGTTAATCCACCCCTATACTCTGCGCGCATTTTGTCGGCACAAATTATGCCAAGTCATAGCTGACGGGTTGGTCGACTTTCGGGGAGCAGTTGTGATGGAAATACGCACGCCAAACCGCTTGCCTTTCCATCGCTGGGCGGTTTTTCCAGTACTGCTGGCTCAATTTGTTGTACTGCTGCTGGCAGCGTTGGTGTTGTGGCAGTGGGGAGGGGCGGTCAGCGGTTATTCGGGCCTTTGTGGAGGCCTGATCGCGTGGCTACCCAATGTGTATTTCGCCTGGAAGGCTTTTCGCTTCAGCGGGGCACGGGCGGCACAAGCCATCGTCAAGTCGTTTTACGCGGGCGAGGCAGGCAAGATGATTTTAACGGCAGTGCTGTTTGCACTGACCTTTGCAGGAGTGAAGCCATTGGCGCCGTTAGCAGTATTCGGCGTCTTCGTGCTGACCCTTTTGGTCAGCTGGTTCGCGCCCCTGCTGATGAATAAAAGACTTTCGAGACCTTAGGGCGTTTGAGGCAACCATGGCAGCAGAAACCGCTTCGGGCTATATCCAGCACCACTTGCAGAACCTGACCTACGGTCAACTACCAGACGGCAGCTGGGGCTTCGCCCATTCGGCTGCAGAAGCCAAGGCAATGGGCTTCTGGGCGTTCCACCTGGACACCCTGGGTTGGTCCGTCGCGCTGGGTCTGATCTTCCTGTTCATCTTCCGCATGGCGGCCAAGAAGGCGACTTCCGGCCAACCCGGCGGCCTGCAGAACTTCGTGGAAGTGATGGTGGACTTCGTCAACGGCAGCGTGAAGGACTCCTTCCATGGCCGTAGCCCGGTGATCGCCCCGCTGGCGCTGACCATCTTCGTCTGGGTGTTCCTGATGAACGCTGTCGACCTGGTACCGGTCGACTGGATTCCTCAGCTGGCCATCCTGATTTCCGGTGACCCGCACATTCCGTTCCGTGCCGTGTCCACCACCGACCCGAACGCGACCCTGGCCATGGCCTTCTGCGTGTTCGCCCTGATCATCTTCTACAGCATCAAGGTCAAGGGCCTGGGCGGCTTCATTGGTGAGCTGACCCTGCACCCGTTCGGCAGCAAGAACATCTTCGTGCAGATCTTGCTGATCCCGGTGAACTTCCTGCTGGAATTCGTCACCCTGATCGCCAAGCCAATTTCCCTGGCCCTGCGACTGTTCGGCAACATGTACGCCGGCGAACTGGTGTTCATCCTGATCGCGGTCATGTTCGGCTCGGGCCTGCTGTGGCTCAGCGGCCTCGGCATCGTGCTGCAATGGGCGTGGGCTGTGTTCCACATCCTGATCATCACCCTGCAAGCCTTCATCTTCATGATGCTCACCATCGTCTACCTGTCGATGGCGCACGAAGATAACCATTAAGACCGCCTGGCGTGTCTGATAGCCTTCCCCGCTCGTTTGGGGGGAGGGCTTAAAAAGTCCGCAAGGGCATGCTGTACCAAACGATTTGTTTTACCGCTTCAAACTAAAAACCTAACCAATACGACGTAAAAGTCGGGAGGAAAGATGGAAACTGTAGTTGGTCTGACCGCTATCGCTGTTGCTCTGCTGATCGGCCTGGGTGCTCTGGGTACCGCCATTGGTTTCGGCCTGCTGGGCGGCAAGTTCCTGGAAGGCGCTGCTCGTCAGCCTGAAATGGTTCCGATGCTGCAGGTCAAAATGTTCATCGTTGCCGGTCTGCTCGACGCCGTCACCATGATCGGTGTGGGTATCGCTCTGTTCTTCACCTTCGCGAATCCGTTCGTTGGTCAGATCGCCGGCTAATCACTCGTCTTCACGAGTTGATGGCTGTATGAATTAAGACCGAGCGAGGTGTTGGCGTGAACATTAATGCAACCCTGATTGGCCAATCCGTTGCTTTTCTGATTTTTGTACTCTTCTGCATGAAGTACGTATGGCCTCCGGTCATCACTGCCCTGCAAGAGCGCCAAAAGAAGATTGCCGACGGCTTGGACGCTGCCAACCGCGCAGCTCGTGACCTGGAGCTGGCCCAAGAAAAAGCGGGTCAGCAACTGCGCGAAGCTAAAGCACAGGCAGCCGAAATCATTGAGCAAAGCAAGAAACGCGCTGCTCAGCTTGTCGAGGAAGCCCGTGATCAGGCCCGCGTCGAAGCTGACCGTGTGAAGGCTCAGGCTCTGGCCGAGATCGAACAGGAACTGAACAGCGCTAAAGACGCCCTGCGTGCCCAAGTGGGTGCCCTGGCCGTTGGCGGTGCTGAAAAGATCCTTGGCGCCACAATCGATCAAAACGCGCATGCGGAGCTGGTTAACAAACTGGCCGCTGAAATTTAAGCGAGGGCGATCATGGCAGAACTGACCACGTTGGCCCGACCTTACGCTAAGGCTGCCTTTGAGCATGCCCAGGCCCATCAGCAACTGGCCAATTGGTCAGCCATGCTCGGCCTGGCTGCTGCGGTGTCGCAAGACGACACCATGCAGCGCCTGCTCAAGGCCCCGCGACTGACGAGCGCAGAAAAGGCCGCCACGTTCATTGACGTGTGCGGTGACAAGTTCAATGCACAGGCACAGAATTTCATTCATGTTGCCGCGGAAAACGACCGTCTCCTGCTTCTGCCGGAGATTGCCGCTCTGTTCGACCTGTACAAGGCCGAGCAAGAGAAATCCGTGGACGTGGAAGTCACCAGTGCCTTCGCGTTGAACCAAGAACAGCAAGACAAACTCGCCAAGGTTCTCAGTGCACGGTTAGGCCAGGAAGTGCGCCTGCACGCGTCGGAGGATGCCAGCCTGATTGGCGGCGTCGTCATCCGCGCCGGTGACCTGGTAATCGATGGCTCTGTTCGCGGCAAAATCGCGAAACTGGCCGAAGCATTGAAATCTTGAGTTTGAAGGGGCAGCAGAGCAATGCAGCAACTCAATCCTTCCGAAATTAGTGAAATCATCAAGGGCCGCATCGACAACCTCGATGTGAGCTCCCAAGCCCGTAACGAAGGTACCGTCGTTTCGGTTTCCGACGGTATCGTGCGGATCCACGGTCTGGCCGACGTCATGTACGGCGAAATGATCGAGTTCCCTGGCGGCGTCTACGGTATGGCACTGAACCTGGAGCAAGACTCCGTAGGTGCAGTGATCCTGGGTGCCTATGACACCCTCGCCGAAGGCATGAGCGCCAAGTGCACCGGCCGCATCCTGGAAGTTCCGGTTGGTAAGGAACTGCTGGGCCGCGTCGTCGACGCACTGGGTAACCCGATCGACGGCAAAGGCCCGCTGGGCAACACCGAGACCGATGCGGTCGAGAAAGTTGCTCCAGGCGTGATCTGGCGTAAGTCGGTAGACCAGCCTGTACAGACTGGCTACAAGTCCGTCGACGCCATGATCCCTGTCGGCCGTGGTCAGCGTGAGCTGATCATCGGTGACCGTCAGATCGGCAAGACCGCCATGGCCATCGACGCCATCATCAACCAGAAAGACTCCGGTATTTTCTGTGTTTATGTGGCTGTCGGCCAGAAGCGTTCGACCGTTGCCAACATCGTTCGCAAGCTGGAAGAAAACGACGCGCTGAAAAACACCATCGTGGTGGTTGCCAGCGCCTCGGAATCCGCCGCACTGCAATTCCTGGCGCCTTACGCCGGTTGCACCATGGGCGAATTCTTCCGTGACCGCGGCGAAGACGCACTGATCGTTTACGATGACCTGTCCAAGCAAGCCGTTGCTTACCGTCAGATCTCCCTGCTGCTGCGCCGTCCACCAGGACGTGAAGCGTACCCAGGCGACGTGTTCTATCTCCACTCCCGTCTGCTGGAGCGTGCATCGCGCGTTTCGGAAGAGTACGTAGAGAAGTTCACCAATGGCGCAGTGACTGGCAAAACCGGTTCCCTGACCGCGCTGCCGATCATCGAAACCCAGGCTGGCGACGTTTCCGCGTTCGTTCCGACCAACGTGATTTCCATCACCGACGGTCAGATCTTCCTGGAGTCGGCCATGTTCAACTCGGGCATCCGCCCTGCAGTGAACGCCGGTGTTTCGGTATCCCGCGTAGGTGGTGCCGCTCAGACCAAGATCATCAAGAAACTGTCCGGTGGTATCCGTACCGCTCTGGCTCAGTACCGTGAGCTGGCTGCATTCGCCCAGTTCGCTTCCGATCTGGACGAAGCGACCCGCAAGCAGCTGGAGCATGGTCAGCGCGTAACCGAGCTGATGAAGCAGAAGCAGTACGCACCGATGTCCATCGCGGACATGGCGCTGTCGCTGTACGCCGCTGAGCGTGGTTTCCTGACTGACGTAGAAGTCTCCAAGGTCGGCAGCTTCGAGCAAGCGCTGATCGCCTTCTTCAACCGTGATCACGCTGAACTGATGGCGAAGATCAACGTGAAGGGTGACTTCAACGACGAAATCGACGCAGGCCTGAAAGCCGGTATCGAGAAGTTCAAGGCCACCCAGACCTGGTAAGCCGCAGCGGGGGCTCAGGCCCCCGCTTGCTAACCTGATAGGTGATACATGGCAGGCGCAAAAGAGATTCGCAGTAAGATTGCGAGCATCAAAAGCACGCAAAAAATTACCAGCGCCATGGAGAAAGTGGCGGTCAGCAAAATGCGCAAGGCACAAATGCGCATGGCTGCTAGCCGTCCTTACGCGGAGCGTATCCGCCAGGTGATCGGTCATCTGGCCAACGCCAACCCGGAATACCGCCACCCGTTCATGATCGAGCGCCCTGTAAAGCGCGTTGGTTATATCGTGGTGAGCAGTGACCGTGGTTTGTGCGGTGGCTTGAATACCAACCTGTTCAAGGCCTTGGTCAAGGACATGAACGTAAACCGCGAACAGGGCGTGGAAATCGACCTGTGCGTGATCGGCAGCAAGGGTGCGACTTTCTTCCGCATCTTTGGCGGCAACGTTGTAGCCGCGATCAGCCACCTGGGCGAAGAGCCATCGATCAATGACCTGATCGGCTCCGTCAAAGTGATGCTGGACGCCTACCTGGACGGCCGTATCGATCGCCTTTCGGTGGTTTCGAACAAGTTCATCAACACCATGACCCAGAAGCCAACGGTCGAGCAATTGGTACCGTTGGTGGCAACCCCGGATCAGGATCTCAAGCACCACTGGGATTACCTGTACGAACCCGACGCAAAAGAGCTGCTGGACGGCTTGATGGTGCGTTATGTGGAGTCGCAGGTGTACCAGGCGGTGGTCGAGAACAACGCTGCTGAACAAGCGGCCCGGATGATCGCCATGAAAAACGCCACAGACAACGCCGGTGATTTGATCAAAGAGCTTCAGTTGATCTACAACAAGGCGCGTCAGGCTGCGATCACCCAGGAGATCTCGGAAATCGTCGGCGGCGCTGCCGCGGTTTAACGGTTCACATATTCAGAGGATCCAGCTATGAGTAGCGGACGTATCGTTCAAATCATCGGCGCCGTCATCGACGTGGAATTCCCACGTGACGTCGTGCCGAGTGTTTACAACGCGCTGAAAGTACAAGGCGCGGAAACCACCCTGGAAGTTCAGCAGCAGCTGGGCGACGGCGTGGTTCGTACCATTGCGATGGGCTCGACCGAAGGTCTGAAGCGCGGTCTGGGCGTTGTCGATACCGGCGCGGCCATTTCGGTTCCAGTCGGCAAGGCCACCCTGGGCCGTATCATGGACGTCCTGGGTAACCCAATCGACGAAGCCGGCCCGATCGGCGAAGAAGAGCGTCGCGGTATCCACCAGCCAGCGCCTTCGTTCGCTGACCAGGCGGGCGGCAACGACCTGCTGGAAACCGGCATCAAGGTTATCGACCTGGTTTGCCCGTTCGCCAAGGGTGGTAAGGTTGGTCTGTTCGGTGGTGCCGGTGTCGGCAAGACCGTAAACATGATGGAACTGATCCGTAACATCGCCATGGAACACAGCGGTTATTCCGTGTTCGCTGGTGTGGGTGAGCGTACTCGTGAGGGTAACGACTTCTACCACGAGATGAAGGACTCCAACGTTCTCGACAAAGTAGCCTTGGTCTACGGTCAGATGAACGAGCCACCAGGAAACCGTCTGCGCGTAGCGCTGACCGGCCTGACCATGGCTGAGAAGTTCCGTGACGAGGGTAACGACGTTCTGCTGTTCGTCGACAACATCTACCGTTACACCCTGGCCGGTACCGAAGTATCCGCACTGCTGGGCCGTATGCCTTCGGCAGTAGGTTACCAGCCGACCCTGGCTGAAGAGATGGGCGTTCTGCAAGAGCGCATCACCTCCACCAAGGAAGGTTCGATTACCTCCGTTCAGGCCGTATACGTACCTGCGGACGACTTGACCGACCCATCGCCGGCGACCACCTTCGCCCACTTGGACGCCACCGTCGTTCTGTCCCGTGACATCGCCTCCCTGGGTATCTACCCAGCGGTCGACCCACTGGACTCGACTTCGCGCCAGCTGGACCCGAACGTGATCGGCAACGAGCACTACGACACCGCGCGTGGCGTTCAGTATGTTCTGCAGCGCTACAAAGAGCTGAAGGACATCATCGCGATCCTGGGTATGGACGAGCTGTCCGAGACCGACAAGCAACTGGTAGCCCGCGCTCGTAAGATCCAGCGCTTCCTGTCGCAGCCGTTCTTCGTAGCCGAAGTCTTCACCGGTTCGCCAGGCAAGTACGTTTCCCTGAAAGACACCATCGCTGGCTTCAGCGGCATCCTCAAAGGTGACTACGACCACCTGCCAGAACAAGCGTTCTACATGGTCGGCAGCATCGACGAAGCGATCGAGAAAGCCAAGAAACTGTAATTCCTGCGCCCCGCAAGGGGCGCTATCAGGTTGAGGCAAGCAGATGGCTATGACAGTCCATTGCGATATCGTCAGCGCGGAAGGAGAGATCTTCTCCGGTCTGGTCGAGATGGTGGTTGCGCACGGTAACCTGGGTGATCTTGGTATCGCTCCAGGCCACGCGCCGCTGATCACCAATCTGAAGCCAGGTCCGATCACGCTGACCAGGCAGGGTGGCGCCCAAGAGGTGTTCTACATCTCTGGTGGTTTCCTCGAGGTTCAGCCGAACATGGTCAAGGTGCTTGCCGATACCGTGCAACGTGCTGCAGACCTGGATGAAGCGCAGGCTCAGGAAGCCCTCAAGGCTGCCGAGAACGCCCTGAATCTGAAAGGCGCGGACTTCGACTACGGTGCCGCCGCCGCACGTCTGGCCGAGGCCGCAGCGCAGCTGCGTACCGTCCAGCAAATGCGCAGAGGCAAGTAATCGGCCCACGCTGATCACTGCTGTTGCGATTGAGTAAAAGGGTAGCCTCGGCTACCCTTTTTCTTTTTCCGAATTCCCCTCCGGTCATTTCACTGACCGCCCAGGATTGGTAGCCAGTCAATGTCACTCGATATCGTTATTCTCGCCGCCGGCCAAGGCACCCGCATGCGCTCGGCGCTGCCCAAGGTGTTGCACCCGGTAGCCGGCAATTCCATGCTCGGCCATGTTATCCACAGCGCCCGGCAGTTGCAGCCACAGGGCATTCATGTGGTGGTTGGCCACGGCGCCGAGTTGGTGCAGCAACGGCTGGCGAGTGACGACCTGAACTTCGTCATGCAGGACAAGCAGCTGGGCACTGGCCATGCACTGGCGCAGGCGCTGCCGGCTCTTACTGCCGATACGGTGCTGGTGCTTTACGGTGATGTGCCACTGATCGAAGTGCAGACCCTGCAACGGCTGCTGGCCAAGGCCAGCGAGCAGCGCCTGGGGCTGCTCACCGTCACGCTGCAGGACCCCACCGGCTATGGCCGGATCGTGCGCAACACTGACGGCAAGGTTACGGCCATCGTGGAGCACAAGGATGCCAGCGACGCGCAGAAGGCCATCAACGAGGGCAACACCGGCATTCTGGCCCTGCCTGCCGCACGTTTGGCCGACTGGATGGGCCGGTTGTCCAACAACAACGCCCAAGGCGAGTACTACCTCACCGATGTGATCGCCATGGCCGTAGCCGATGGCCTGGAGGTGACCACCGAGCAGCCGCACGACCCCATGGAAGTGCAGGGCGCCAACGACCGCCGCCAGCTGGCAGAGCTTGAGCGTCACTACCAGTTGCGAGAAGGCCGTCGGCTCATGGCCCAAGGGGTCACGCTGCGTGATCCGGCGCGCTTTGATGTGCGCGGCGATGTGACCGTGGGCCGGGATGTGCTGATCGACATCAACGTCGTTCTTGAAGGCAAGGTGGTCATCGAGGATGACGTGCAGATTGGCCCGAACTGCGTGATCAAGGACAGCACCTTGCGCAAGGGCGTGATCATCAAGGCCAACAGCCACCTGGACGGCGCGGTGATGGGCGAGGGCAGCGACGCTGGCCCGTTCGCCCGTCTGCGCCCAGGCAGCGTGCTGGAGGCCAAGGCCCATGTGGGTAACTTCGTCGAGCTGAAGAACGCCCACCTGGGTGAAGGCGCCAAGGCGGGCCACCTGACCTACCTGGGCGATGCCGAGGTTGGCGCGCGTACCAACATCGGCGCCGGCACCATCACCTGCAACTACGACGGTGCCAACAAGTTCAAGACCGTGATGGGCGAGGACGTGTTCATCGGCTCCAACAATTCGCTGGTGGCACCGGTGGAAATCAAAGCCGGCGCAACCACTGCGGCAGGTTCCACCATCAATCAGGCCGTCGAGGCGGGTGAATTGGCCGTGGCACGTGCCCGACAGCGTAATATCAGCGGCTGGAAGCGGCCGGAGAAAATCAAGAAGCGCTGAGTTATCCACAGCCTTCTACGCCAAAGCCGATTTATGTGAATAAGTCGGCTTTTTTATTTCTGGGGTGCTGCATTACTTTTGGTCAGGAAATTTTATCCACACCTTGACGATCGCGCTGGCTTAGGTTTTGATTGCAACCATTATCTTTCGAAACGAAACTTAACAGCCCAATGTCGAAACGAAACACACCTCAGCGTCGGCACAACATCCTGGCTCTGCTCAGCGAGCACGGCGAGGTGACGGTCGATGCCCTCGCCAAGCGTTTCGATACCTCCGAAGTGACCATCCGCAAAGACTTGGCCGCGCTGGAGAGCAACGGGCTGTTGCTGCGTCGCTATGGTGGTGCCGTACCGGTACCGCAGGAGCTGCTGGTCGAACCGGCCCAGCCGGTGTCTGCCTACAAGCGGGCAATTGCCCGTGCTGCGGTTGGCCTTATTCGCGAGCATGCTCGCATCATCATCGACAGTGGCAGCACCACCGCGGCCATGATCCCTGAACTGGGGCGCCAGCCTGGGCTGGTGGTGATGACCAACTCGCTCAACGTGGCCCGCGCCATCAGCGAAATCGAGCACGAGCCGGTGTTGTTGATGACCGGTGGCACCTGGGACCCCCACTCGGAATCGTTCCAGGGCCAGGTGGCCGAGCAGGTGTTGCGGTCCTACGACTTCGACCAGTTGTTCATCGGTGCCGACGGCATCGACCTGAGCCGTGGCACCACCACGTTCAATGAACTGCTGGGTTTGAGCCGGGTGATGGCCGAAGTCGCCCGTGAAGTGATCGTGATGGTCGAGTCCGACAAGGTCGGGCGCAAGATCCCCAACCTCGAACTGCCCTGGAGCAGGGTGCACACCCTGATCACAGACGAACGCCTGCCCAGTGAGGCACGCCAACAAATTCAAGCCCGCGGCGTCAACCTGATCTGCGCCGCGATCAGCCAGGAGTAAATAGACATGTGTGGAATCGTGGGTGCAGTCGCCGAGCGCAACATCACCGCCATCCTGATCGAGGGCCTGAAGCGCCTGGAATACCGAGGGTACGACAGTGCAGGCCTGGCCGTGCTGACACAGGACGGCGAGCTGCAGCGTCGCCGCCGTATTGGCAAGGTCAGCGAGCTGAAAGCCGCTGTGGTGGCCGAGCCGGTTGCCGGGCGCCTGGGCATTGCCCATACCCGTTGGGCTACCCACGGCGCACCTACCGAAGGCAATGCACACCCCCATTTCTCTGGCCATGAAGTGGCTGTGGTGCACAACGGCATCATCGAGAACCACGAAGCGCTGCGCGAAGAGCTCAAGGGGCTGGGCTATGTGTTCGCATCGCAGACCGACACCGAAGTCATCGTCCACCTTATCCACCACACCCTCAAAAGCCTCCCGGACCTGGCCGACGCCCTGAAGGCAGCGGTCAAGCGCCTGCATGGCGCCTATGGCCTGGCGCTGATCAGCACCCACCAACCCGACCGCCTGGTGGCCGCGCGCAGCGGCAGCCCGCTGGTCATCGGCTTGGGCCTGGGTGAGAACTTCCTGGCGTCCGACCAACTGGCCCTGCGCCAGGTCACCGACCGCTTCATGTACCTTGAAGAAGGGGACATCGCCGAAATCCGCCGTGACCAGGTGCGCATCTGGGACCAGGGTGGCCGTGAGGTTCAGCGCGAAACCGTGCAGTACCACGAAGGGGCAGAAGCCGCTGACAAAGGCCAGTATCGCCACTTCATGCTCAAGGAAATCCACGAGCAACCGCGCGTGGTACAGCGCACCCTCGAAGGCCGCCTGGGCACTGACCACGTGCTGGTCCAGGCCTTCGGGCCACAGGCGGCCGAGCTGTTCGCCAAGGTGCGCAACGTGCAGATCGTGGCCTGCGGCACCAGCTACCACGCAGGCATGGTTGCCCGTTACTGGCTGGAAAGCCTGGCGGGGATCCCTTGCCAGGTAGAGGTCGCCAGCGAGTTCCGCTACCGCAAGGTGGTGGTGCAGCCCGACACGCTGTTCGTGTCCATCTCCCAGTCCGGTGAAACCGCCGACACCCTCGCGGCCCTGCGCAACGCCAAAGAGCTGGGCTTCCTCGGCAGCCTGGCCATCTGTAACGTCGGCATCAGCTCGCTGGTGCGTGAGTCGGACCTGACCCTGCTGACCCTGGCCGGCCCGGAAATCGGCGTGGCCTCCACCAAGGCCTTCACCACCCAGCTGGTGTCGCTGATGTTGCTGACCCTGGCCCTGGGCCAGGTGCGCGGTACTCTGGCGGCCGGCATGGAAGCCGAACTGGTCGAAGAACTGCGTCGCCTGCCGGCACGCCTGGGTGAAGCCCTGGCCATGGACGCTACCGTCGAAAAAATCGCCGAGCTGTTCGCTGACAAGCACCACACGCTGTTCTTGGGCCGTGGTGCCCAGTACCCCGTTGCCATGGAAGGGGCACTGAAGCTGAAGGAAATCTCGTACATCCACGCCGAAGCCTACCCGGCCGGCGAGCTGAAACACGGCCCGCTGGCGCTGGTGGACAACGACATGCCGGTGGTTACCGTTGCGCCGAACAACGAACTGCTGGAAAAGCTCAAGTCCAACCTGCAGGAAGTGCGGGCCCGCGGTGGTGAGCTGGTGGTGTTTGCCGACGAGCAGGCCGGGCTGAGCAATGGTGAAGGTACCCATGTGGTTCAGGTACCGCACATCGCCGATGCCCTGGCGCCGATCCTGTACACCATACCGCTGCAGTTGCTGTCGTATTACGTGGCTGTGCTCAAGGGTACTGATGTGGATCAGCCGCGGAACTTGGCGAAGTCGGTGACGGTGGAGTGATGGGGGGGTTGTTGGGATAAAACGTGGTGTTGCTTCATAAAAAAGGGTGTGACAAAAAAAATTAAGTAGGTAACAAGCGAAATTAAGTAGGTAACAAGCCCCTCGGAGGCGTAAAATCGGGCCTCAAGCGGCCGTCTAGCGGCCGCATCGTCGATTTGAAGCGATCTTGCGCTCCGAGGCTGGCACCGCTATGAACCCCTTCCAGCCTAACCCGACACCTCCTGCGGCCTTCAATCCGCGTCGGGGCCAGCTAGTGAGCAGGGATTACCTCGAGAAGCTGATCAAAAAAGGCGTGGGCAGCGGTGAACGCGAGTCCTACCGGCCTTGGCTAAAAATCCGCTCGGTTCCTTCCAGGGGAACGTCCAGAGTTGTTCCTGGGGTCCGGGTCGCTCGCGGACATCACTGCTTGTCCAACGGCGAATTCATGTTCTTGGTCTTAATGGAGTTCAATCAAGACATCACGGACATCCGTGAGCAGTTCCCTCTGATTGACTACGACGAGACCTACGCCATTGCGCTGCAGAAAAATATTAAGCCCGCCCGGTATATTGGTACGGATGTGCCGTTCGTTTTTACCGCAGATTTCATGCTGAGCTATGCTCGGCCCGGGTCTGATTCAAGGCTTGTCGCCGTTTCACTTAAATATCGAAGTGAAATTGCTAACGCAACAGTCGAGAAAAGAAAGCGCATCTTCGAAAAGCAGGAGATCGAGAAGGAGTATTGGGCGCGGCGTGGAGTTGCCTCTAAGCTCTGTTTCTTTGAAGACCTTCCGCATATGAAGATCAAGAATCTTGTTATCCTTAGAAGTTATGCGAATTTACCCCTATCTGTTGCATCTGATAACAACGTGCAGAAAATCCTGCTATTTTTAAGTGCTGCTGACTCCGCGGAAATCGAAAGTATCTCTTTGCGACGATTGTTGAGGCTTATCAGTCAGCACGTTTACATCGAATACGCAGTGGTTAAGGAGCTGATTTTCTATCTCATCTGGCACAAAAGAATTATAGTCAATCTAGATGATTATGAACTCGGAATTTCTAAGCCGCTTATTGGGCTAAGGGTGCCCTTCGCAACGGTATCTATGGGCGAGGTCATACTGTGAAATTATCGATTAACTATGTCTTGGTGCCTGTACTCGAATCCGCTTTGATAAAGTCGGTATCAAGGATTTTAGACGTCGACCATAGCACCGGGCTGGCGCTGATCATAGGACTTGAGTACCCCTTGAAGAAACCAGTGGTGGTGGGCATCGAGGAGATCTCATTTGAGATGGGGCAGGGGATTTTACGGGTCGAACAGGACGTCCCAGCAGCTTATATGTTTAAGGATGAGAGCGAGCTCAGTGATAAAGAAAAGCTGTCGCGTGAAAAATCTTGGGAGCTGATTAAAGACCTCGTAGAAAGTAAAAACGCGGGTGATATATTTGTTGATGGTGAGTTCGGCAAACGCGTAGCTGACCATGCGGCTAGGCTAAATATTTCGCGAGCAATGATCTACAGGTTACTTTATAGATATTGGGCGCATGGGCAGTCAAAAAACGTATTCCTTTGGCAATCTACCAATTGGGGAGGCCCAGGAAAACGGAAGGTCTACAAGGAGGGTGCTCAACCAGGAAGACCACCGCTCTACCGTGGAATCGTCAAGCAAGATCGAGCGATCCGTATCAATGACTTTGATCTAACGTGCATTGAGACCTCCTTTCTAAGGTATGTCAACAAGCAGGAGTCATCTGTTAAGAAGTCTTTCGATTGGATGATTCAAAACTATTATCGAGAGATTCATTCTGATGGTGCCGTCGGAGATGTGAAACGCGGAAAACATCCCACAATAAGCCAGTTTAGACGCTACTCGGGTCAATACTTTGATCGTTTGTCTATACTGAAATCTCACGCCGGTGAGATTCGCTGGCTTAAAGACCATCGGGCTATTAAAGGGTCTGCTGTGGATGGCGTCTCCGGCCCGGCACATCGATACGAAATTGACGCCACTATTGCAGACATTTATCTCGTTCATCGTGTGAATAGAAACTGGATAATAGGCAGGCCGGTACTTTATATTGTCGTGGATGCCTATTCGCGCATGATCGTGGGTGTGCACGTCGGACTTGAGGGTCCAAGCTGGGAGGGTGCTCGCCATGCTTTGTACAACGCTTTTACAAGCAAAGTGGACTATTGCAAGCGCTACGGCATAACAATTGAAGAGAGTCAATGGCCCTGCCATCACATTCCGGCTGAGGTTTCAGCGGACCGGGCTGAACTGCTGAGTCATGCAGGCGAGGAGTTCTCCAACACCCTGGATGTGATTTTGAAAATTGCCCCACCTTATAGACCCGATTGGAAATCAATCGTAGAGAGTCGCTTCAAGCTCATTAATCAAGGGCTTAGTCTTAAGTTCATGCCGGGTGGCGTCGACGCTCGAAGAATGGAGCGTGGTGACCGCGATTACCAGCTGGATGCTCAATATGATTTAGATCAATTCACAGCCATCATTATTAATGAAGTTCTTTACCACAACGCAACCTTGCATTTACCACATCTCGCCACAAATGATATGGTCCGAGATGAAATAGATCTCTATCCGTTAGATATTTGGAAGTGGGGGATGGAAAATAATCTCCTGAGGCTAAAAACTCGCACGGATACTGAGATCAAGATTGGTCTGTTACCCTCCGCGCTAGCGACCATACGCCGAGCGGGGATTTACTTCAAAGGTGTCTATTACACATGCGATCTAGCTCAGCGCGAAGAATGGTTTGCCAAAGCACATAACTTCGGCGTGCAAAGGCTCAAAGTTTGGTACGACCCCAATAGCGTAGATAATGTTTGGATTCGTGATGGAACGGGCTTCGTTCGCTTAGAAGTAGTTGAATACCTGAAGGAAAAATACAGTGGATTCCGGCTAGAGGAGATCGAAGACCGAATTGCTGTTCTGAAGCAAGTATCACCTGAAAAAGAGTACGACCGGCTTAATAAAGCAGCTCGGACAAGAGATGCTAACGATGAAATATCTCTGCAAGCGAAAAAAATGAAGCAGGATTCGCCTGCTCCGACTTCCAAAGCTGCGGCAAAGGCCAATAAGACGGCTAATCGCCGATCTGAGGTAGGGGTACTTCGGGCAGCAGACAGTGCAGACCTCTCCCGATTGTCGACTGACGATTTGTCACCTTCATCGACCCCCTCAGCTGAGCCCTCGGATCAAGACGCCCCGACGCGCGAGCCTACAGCGCGCAAGAAGGTCGTTTTGAATTTGATCTCCTCCAAGCTCAAGAGGCCTGAATGATGATCCGCTCATCTCCTGCTACTTACACCCCGACGGGGCTCGCGCACTATGACGGCAATCCGCTGATTGAGGCGCTTCCCCCGATCCATGAAGATGAGGTCATAGGCGAACTGCTCTGTAATTTTCCCGAATTTCCTAACGCGGCTGAAATGGCGTTGAGCGCGAAGCTCAGAGCACACTGTGTTAGTCGCATTAGTGACATTGTCGTTCCTATGGAGCTGCATCTTCAATTCGAAGCCTCTCTCAGTCAGCTAATCCGGGCCGGCTATACCGCACGAAACCCGTTGGATAGGGACGCCGTAGCCATGCTTCACGCCGCTGATGACGACCAGCTGCGTCATTGTGGCTTCAAATCCTCTGCATCCTCGCTTGCTATCTTCGGGCTGAGCGGCATGGGGAAGACTACGTTGCTAAACAGCCTGGTCAAGACCTACCCTCAGGTGATTGTCCACAAGCGGTATGCCGGTATGGCCTTGAAAAGGACGCAGGTTGTCTGGTTAAAAGTTGATTGCCCTCACGATGGGTCGCCACGTGGTTTGTGTGCTTCTTTTTTTTCCGCCCTCGATGCAGCAATCGGCACTGATTACACCGATAGGTACATGAAGCCAAGAGCGAGTGTCAGTATGCTGCTTCAGCATGTTAGTCAGCTCAGCCGCAGTTTCAATGTTGGTGTTTTGATTATTGATGAGTTACAGAATTTAAATCTGCTAACTGATGCTGATGCGAAACAACGCATTCTCAACTTTTTCCTGACTTTATCTAATGACTCAGGTATCCCGCTAGTTTACTCGGGGACGAACTCTACCTTCAAACTCTTCTCGAAGGTTGTTCGAAATGCTAGGCGTGCCCTTGGCATGAGCGACTATTATTTTGATCGATTCCGAATACAGGATGACGAATGGAGCGCTTTGGTTCAAACCTTCCTTGCCTACAATTGGACGCAGGAGCCAGTCGAATTAACGTCCGAGCTTAACGAAACTTTGTATGACCTGAGCCAGGGTAATACTGACTTCCTCGCAAAATTGATGATGCTTACCCAGTGGTACGCACTATCGAACGACGAGAAAATTACTCCTGCGCTTTACCGAAAAGTATACGAACGGCAGATGATCATCCTGCATAAGCCCATCGAGGCTTTGCGCAGTAATGACCCACTGCAAATCGACGATTTCGAGGACATGATGCCGGCCCGTGAGCAGGTGGCCCAGATGCTCGCCGCAGCTCGCATGCGCCAGGCACGGCGAACGGGATTGCTTATTCACCGTACCCCTTTGGCCGACCCTCTGTCGAATGGCCCAGAGGAGAAACCCGCGGGCCGCAGACGCGGCCACTTGGCTGCAGTGGCTGATCCTTCGGTGGTTAGCGACGCGCAGCAGGTGGCAGAATCCGATGATTGGGAAGCGACTGCTGCCGAGAAGGGCTTTACTGGCTTGGACGGTGATATAGATCTCTGGTGATAGGTAGGGAGCGGGATGATATGGCTTCTGTGCTGAACTTCCCTACGCCCCTTCCTGATGAGACCATCACTAGCTTGGTAACCCGATACCATCAGATTTCAGGAGGTCTTGGGGTACGGCGGACGCTGACTGATCTGTTTGGGAGCGTCACTCGCAGCTACGCATCTGATCTGCCGTGTAGCCTGGGCCATCTTGAAGCTGCGTCAGGCTTTGGCCGCCTGGCGGACAACCATACGCTCCTTCCGTACTTCGAGCCTTTTCTCTCCCCTGGGAAAGCCAAGCGGGCCAGGAAGCTGATGCAGTCAGCCCAGCCTGTAGGCCTCAAGATGACATTAGGGATCACAGCAGCCGGATTTGAGCGATTTTGCGTCCGGCAGTACTGCCCCCGATGTGTCGCAGTGGACGTTTCGGTTCATGGGGTCTCTTATTGGCATGTCGGACACCAAGCCCCTGGTGTTCATGTCTGCCCGGCCCATCATTGCCTCCTACAGCGTGTTCCATCCGACCCTGGCTTCGGCTATTTCAACCAATTCTTTCTTCCCTCAGACGTGATTCCGCTTCGTGAAATTGGTGAGATTGAATATGCCTCTGATGCGTACTTCTGCCGGCTTGCGAATTTTGCTGACATCGTGGAATGGGGGCGGTTGCATCCCCGAGCTATCACCAGTCTTGTTCAGGCCCGCTATCTTTTTTTTGTCTTAGACAGAGCTGGGTATATTTCGCGGGGAAGGGTGCGTGCTGGCATGCTTGTAGCGCATTTTCTCGAAGCTATCGAGCTATACCCGCCACGAGATGAATTTCGCAGGCTGTTCGAGCTCCACGGTGACAAAGTGGTTTGGCCATTTAATTTGCTACGGTCACGTGCCTCAAGCCATCACCCCATTTTTTTCTATACTTTCCTCAATTCATTTGGTGTAGACATCCAATGCCTAATTCAAGACTATGCCGAAGGTGTGAAATTTTGCCCTACCCCGTTACGCAAAACCGTGTGTCGAGCGTCGCCCGTAGACCACTCTGAGCTTGTCGCTAGGCGAAAATCCTTCGCTACAGACTACGCTATATGTCCAGCTAAAAAGGCGCGAAATTATACTTGGCTGTATCGTCACGATAAGGCCTGGCTACGGAACCATATTTCTTGTCATGCCAAGGGTTGGGCGGTGCGCGATCTCATTGACTGGGATCGGAGGGACTGTGAGTTAGTCGCAAGGTTGTCACGCGCTCTAAAGGATCTGTACGCGTTGCCAGGTAGGCCAATTCTTATTTCACTAGCGGCTTTGTGTCGCGCCTTATCTGTACCTCCTGATGCGTTTCGACAGCGGCGGAAGCTACCTAAGTCTTTGGCATTCATCAAAGCGAGTTTGGAAAGCCGGCATGATCATCAGCTCAGAAAGCTGCACTGGGCCGCTCGCTTCCTAGCTGCGGGAAATTTAGCCATTACTAAGTCCAGCTTATTCAGGCAGGCTGGCATTAGAGTGTCGCAGGTTTCCGACGATGAAATTGTGTCACTTATTGATGTATGCGGGAGGCACTCATAGCAGTCACGAAGTTTTGCAGGTTACCGTATAGGAGATAAGCGACCCGTGTGAATAACTGCATTGGTGTGCGAGCCAGATTCTTGTTATCGGCGTCAGCCTGCACATAGACGTGTTTGCCAGTCCCTGTTGTATGATCCTGATCTATGCAAAACTGAAAATAGCTCTTAATTGATGGTTTTTCATAGCCTAGGATTTCTAGGGAGCGATTAATTGTTGTAGTTGATAGACGGCGATATTTTTCCGGGTTATGTAGATTGAGCACGTCATAAACGAATTGGGAATAATCTTGTGCAGTTGGGCCCTGTATAACGTACGCCTTGCCATAGCGCTCTTGGGTCAGGCATGAGCCTAGCATCGTGATTTTGTGCCGCTGGAAATCTACTTGGCACGTAGGGCACCTCTCCAGTAAACGCGATGCATGCCGATGGCAGACCTCAACACCCAGCGGTCCTGGAGCTACATGGGTTCGGTGTATGTAGGCGGTGCCTAGGCGCTGCATGTCTTCAATGACACATTCAACGCATACCCTCATAGCCCCTCTGGGCAGGAACGATACATTTTGGAATCGGACCCTGTCGAACAGCACGCCAATCGGATAAAGGGTGTGCCTGTACATGACATCATGATCGAAAATCCCGCGAAAAACTCTGAGGTCTCCTCGCTTCAGTTCATTCAGCTCGAAATCGGTGATCTCGAGATACCGAGACTCGTTTTTTACTATCCCGCACAGCTCATTGTTTCTTAGTATGGTCGAGGCAAAGTATTCCTCATCGAAAGGCTCTGTGACCGGTGAGTTTTTCGGTAGCAAGTAACGCACTCTTGAGAAATGTGAACGGGGGATAGTACATCAGTGACTTCCGAAACGGTTTGGGAGCACCTCATCAGGGCCTCTGCATCCGCTTCGACGGATCTGCAGGCTCGCGCCCCGCTTGGATTCGAGAATAGCCTGCTCCCCGCGGAGCCTTCGACATCTTTCGGGGGCCGCAGGACTCGTTCCTCGGACACCTGAGAACGAACTCACTGACGTTCGTGGAGGCGAGTTACCTGTGGTGACACCGAGTTGATGTCGCCAAGCTCCTTCACCATGTAGACCGCAGACGTCGGGCAGAGGCTGTTGAACTCCTCCGAATTGGAAATTGCCTTTGGGGCTTGGGATCGGTCTCTGTGCTCATATCCCCGAGCCTCGAAGAAGTCGGGTGCTGTAGTGGTCAGCAGATGAAGGCTCTGGGCTCCGTCAGCTTCCGCTATTCGCTCAAGTGCTCTGAGCAGCAGGGTACCGATCCCTGACTTTCGCTGGGCCGGTACGACAACCAGTGAGCGAATCAGACGAGTCCGGCCACTTCCTTCAATGCCCCCGTATCCCAGCTCCGTTTCTCCCCGGTGAAAGGAATAGAACATTCGGTCGGGCTGCAAAAGGTCTTGGGTCGGCAAGCCCGCTGCAGTCAGATGCGCAGCCAGGCCTTGGATTTGATCGGTACCAAGCAATCGGACAGAGATATCAGACTGGTTCATTGGGGACTCTGGGGATGGTATCGAAGGCCAGTATAGGGCCCAGAGCGCGGGCTTTTTCCAGTTTTATGACGTCCCGTAAGGCGAGGCGATTGTAAATATCTGCTTTACCGCATATTCGAATCGACATATATTCGGATTTCCAGATATTGGCCGTACACGCATTCCTCAGGAGGTCACATGCGGGAAACACTGACTCCCCCCATCGTTTTCAAATGCCTGGCTGATGACACTCGGGCCCGGATGACCCTGCTGATCGCCCGTGAAGGCGAACTCTGTGTCTGCGAACTTACCCACGCGCTGGAGCTGAGCCAGCCGAAGATCTCCCGGCATCTTGCCCAGTTGCGCGAGGCTGGAATCCTGATGGATCGACGCAAGGGTCAATGGGTGTACTACCGACTGCACCCCGAACTGCCACAGTGGGTGGACGCGATGCTGAAGGGAGTGGTCGATGCCAACCAGGAATGGTTGAGCTCTGATGCATTGCGCCTTGCCGAAATGGGCGAGCGGCCGCAGAGCCCTGTTGCTTGTGCTTGAGACTTCCCTTCGCTGATTGAGTTGTAGTCATGCTGATCGCATTTTTGATTTTCCTGGTGACGATCGTTCTCGTCATCTGGCAGCCCAAAGGCTTGGGTGTGGGCTGGAGCGCCGCACTGGGGGCCGTCGTGGCGCTGCTGGCGGGCGTCGTGAGCCTGTCCGATATCCCAGTGGTCTGGCAGATCGTCTGGAACGCTACCGCCACTTTCATCGCCGTCATCATCATCAGCCTGCTGCTGGATGAGGCGGGGTTCTTCGAGTGGGCGGCATTGCACGTGGCCCGCTGGGGTAATGGCAGCAGCCGCAAGCTGTTCGCCTTCATCATCCTGCTGGGCGCCGCTGTCTCGGCGCTGTTCGCTAACGACGGTGCGGCACTGATCCTGACCCCGATCGTCATCGCCATGCTGCTGGCCCTGCGCTTCTCCCCGGCGGCGACGCTGGCATTCGTCATGGCGGCGGGCTTCATCGCCGATACCGCGAGCTTGCCGCTGGTGGTGTCCAACCTGGTGAACATCGTTTCCGCCGACTACTTTGGCATTGGCTTCAGCGAGTACGCCTCGGTCATGGTGCCGGTGAACCTGGTCAGCATCGCCGCCACTCTGGGAATGCTGCTGTGGTTCTTCCGCAAGGACCTGCCGCGTACCTATGAACTCGACCAACTGAAGGCTCCCGAAGCCGCTATCCGCGACAAGGCGACGTTCGTTGCCGGCTGGTGGGTGCTTGCGCTGTTGCTGGTCGGCTTCTTCGCCATCGAGCCGCTGGGCGTTCCGATCAGCGCCATCGCTGCTGCCTGTGCGCTGATCCTCTACCTGATCGCCGCGCGTGGGCACGTGATTTCAACCCGCAAGGTGCTCAAGGACGCGCCTTGGCAGGTCGTGGTGTTCTCGCTTGGCATGTACCTCGTGGTCTATGGCCTGCGTAACGCCGGCCTCACCGACTACCTGACGCAGATCCTCAATGTCTTCGCCGGCTACGGGATCTGGGGCGCATCCCTCGGGACGGGGCTGCTCGCCGCTGGCCTGTCGTCGGTCATGAACAACATGCCCACTGTGTTGGTAGGGGCCTTGTCGATCCATTCCGCCGAGGCCACCGGCATCGTGCGCGAGGCCATGATCTACGCCAACGTCATCGGCTGTGACCTCGGTCCGAAAATCACCCCCATCGGGAGCCTGGCCACCTTGCTGTGGCTACACGTGCTGGCCCGCAAAAACATCGTCATTACCTGGGGTTACTACTTCCGCACCGGCATCGTCCTGACGTTGCCGATCCTGCTTGCCACCTTGGCCGCATTGGCCATCCGGCTGAGCTTTTGAACCGGAGATACCTGATGAAAGTCTTGTTCATGTGCACCCACAACAGCTGCCGCAGCATCCTGTCCGAGGCGCTGTTCAATCACCTGGCCCCCGAGGGTATGGAAGCTGTGAGCTCGGGCAGCTTCCCAAGCGGCAAGGTCAATGAACGGGCACTGAATACCCTGGAAGCCGCCGGTATCCCCACCGCAGGTCTTTCAAGCAAGGCCTCGGATGCCTTCGAGAGCGCTCCTCCCGACATCGTTGTCACCGTGTGCGACCGCGCTGCTGGCGAAGCCTGCCCGATCTTCTTCGGTCCATCGCTCAAAGCCCACTGGGGCCTGGCCGACCCTTCGGCGGTTACCGGAAGTGAGGCAGAAATCGAAGAAGCCTTCCAGACAACACTTGCGAAGATCGATGAGCGCGTGCGCGCCTTCATTGCGCTGCCTTTCTCGCAACTGAGCCAGGACGAACTGAAAGCCGAACTTGCCCGCATCGGCGCGCTGTAGGCCCTGGATCAATGGAGACCGAAATGAACGACCACCTGCCAAATGTCCAACCAGAACTGATTGATCTGCCGTCGCTGGAGCGGCTGGAGCCGAAGGATCCTTCCACACACAAACCGCGCATCCTGCTGCTGTACGGATCGACCCGCGAGCGCTCATTCAGCCGCTTGATGGTCCAGGAGGCTGCGCGCCTGCTGGAAGAGTTCGGCGCCGAAACCCGTATTTTCGACCCTTCCGGACTGCCGCTGCCGGATGACGCTCCGGACTCCCACGAGAAGGTGCTGGAACTCCGCGAGCTGATGCAATGGTCCGAAGGCCAGGTGTGGTGCTCGCCCGAGCGTCACGGCTCAATGAGTGCTGTCTTCAAGGCGCAGATCGATTGGGTACCGCTGGCCATGGGCGCCGTTCGCCCAACCCAGGGCAAGACCCTCGCCGTGATGCAGGTTTGTGGAGGCTCGCAGTCTTTTAACGTGGTGAACCAACTGCGCGTGCTTGGCCGCTGGATGCGTATGTTTACCATCCCGAACCAGTCGTCGGTGCCGAAAGCCTTCCTGGAGTTCGATGAAGCCGGGCGCATGAAGCCGTCTTCTTTCTACGATCGACTGGTCGACGTAATGGAGGAACTGACCAAGTTCACGCTCCTGCTGCGTGATCGCCAGGATTATTTAGTAGACCGCTACTCCGAGCGCAAAGAGTCGGCGGAAGAACTATCCAAGAGAGTCAATATTCGGTCCATTTGAGGTCATGAGCATGTCGCATCCTTACTCATTGGAATCGTTGCCCCATATTCCGGGTGCGCTGATTTTTACGCCTTGTCCGGGCACACAGACCAGCGCTCTCGCTGAAAGCCTGGAGACGCTGAAGCAGGCTGGTGCCGTGGCGCTGGTTACCCTGATGTCGGATACAGAGCTTCAGGAAAACGGAGTTGGGGAGCTTGGCGTCGCGGCCAAACAGCATGGGTTGGAGTGGTACCAGCTGCCGATCGAGGATGATCAGGCCCCGGATGAAAACTTCGAGGCCGGGCTGGGAGAGATCCGCCACCAGTTGGACGCTCTGCTCGCATCCAACAAGGCCCTGGCCATCCACTGCAAGGGCGGCTCCGGCCGCACCGGGCTGTTCGCTGCCCGTCTGCTGATCGAATCCGGAATGCCGCGCCGTGAGGCGATCGCATGGGTGCAGGAGCTTCGCCCAAGGGCGATTCAGAAGCCTGCGCACATCAACTACATCAACCAGTTCGGCGAAGACTGAGCGCTTCAGCCTGACAGGAGAAACCATGGCCACCGAAGGCGAACTACTCGATGTCATCGTAATTGGCGGCGGGCAGTCCGCGCTGACGGTGGCTTATTTTCTCAAACGGGCCAAGCTGTCATTCCTGCTGCTCGACGCCGAAGAGGCAGCGGGCGGGGCCTGGCGCCATGGCTGGGACTCGCTGACGCTGTTCTCGCCCTCCGCTTGGAGCTCGATCGCGGGCTGGCCGATGCCGCCAGTCACCGAAGGTAATCCCGATAGGGATCACGTGGTCAGCTATCTGGAGCAGTACGAGGCACGCTATGGGTTTCCTATCGTTCGCCCCGTCAGCGTCACGGCGGTGGAGCGAACCGGGCGTGCCCTTCGTGTTCGCTCGACGAACCGCGACTGGGAGGCTCGTGCCGTCATAAGCGCAACGGGGACCTGGAGCAATCCCTATGTTCCGGCCTATCCGGGGATAGAGCTGTTCCAGGGACAGCAGATTCACTCCGCCCATTACCAGTCACCAGAGGCTTTCCAAGGAAAGCGCGTGCTGGTCGTTGGTGGTGGCAACTCGGGGGCGCAAGTTTATGCTGAGCTGTCCGAGGTCGCCGACGCAACGTGGGTAACCACGGAGGAGCCGGCGTTTCTGCCTGATGACGTCGATGGCCGGGTGCTGTTCGAACGGGCTACCGAGCGCCTCAAGGCTCAACAGGAGGGCCGTGTTATCGACGCACCGGTCGGCGGGCTTGGCGATATCGTCATGGTGTCCCCGGTGGTTCGGGCCCGCGAGCGAGGAGCCCTGCGGTCTGTAAGGCCTTTTGTCTCATTCACGCCTGACGGGGTCGTCTGGCCCAATGGTGAGAAAACCCAGGTCGATGCGGTGATCTGGTGTACCGGTTTCCGGCCGGCTCTGGATCACTTGCGGGACTTGGACGTGCTGGATGACAGCGGTAAGGTCGAGGTTGACGGGTCGCGCTCTATTCGCGAGCCGGGCCTCTGGCTGGTGGGATATGGTGACTGGACCGGCCTGGCCTCGGCGACGCTGATCGGCGTCACCCGTACCGCGCGCAGCACCGTAAACGAAGTAGTGGAATACCTGAACAGCTTGGAGCAGCCGGATGCATAGCGGAATCGAGATTCGTGTCGCCAGACCAGAGGATGCAGAAGAGATCCAGATCATCTACGCGCCCATCGTGCTCAACACGGCCATCTCATTCGAAGAGGCGGTGCTGAGCGTGGAGCAGATGCGTGAGCGGATTGCCACGACGCTGCAAACCTACCCCTATCTGGTAGCGGTGCAGGAGGGGCGGGTAGTCGGCTACGCCTACGCCAGTCAGCACCGGGCGCGTGCGGCGTACCGCTGGGCGGTGGATGTGACGGTCTATGTCGCCGAGGATCTGCGCCGCAGCGGGGTTGGTCGGCAGCTCTATGACGTGCTGCTGCCAGTTCTAAAGCGTCTGGGATATCGCTCGGCGTATGCCGGCATTGCGCTGCCCAATGAAGGAAGTGTTGGGCTGCACGAGCGACTGGGTTTCCAGCATATCGGGACATTTCCCCAGGTCGGGTTCAAGCTCGATGCCTGGCATGACGTGGGCTACTGGAGGTTTGATCTGGGTAGCGACGGCCTTCGTCCAGAAGATCCCGCGCGCTTTCAAGCAATCCGCTGAAAAAGTAGATCGTGGTTGCGGTGCGAAACGCTGGTACTGACGTGGGCTGCTGGCGCTCGGGGACACATGTGAGCCTTGGGGCGTTAGATCACAAGGGGGCACGGAATGTAGGTAACCCGAGTTAGGGCGTGGTATTACTCGATTGCTCCGAGCTGTATCAGTTTGACTTCCTTCTCAGCCCGGCGGATCCCACCCAACTTGCTCCACAGGACTGTTGGAGATTGGCCGAAGACCAGCGACATGCCTTTCAGCGTACTTGTTTTCTCCCCTCCAGGATCGGCCCCCTCCCAGTGGCTGCTTTTCTAGTTTCGTGCTTATCTTGGTGGCCATCAAGGTAGTGGCTAGGTCGAGTTGTTTCGGGTGCTCAGAGCTGACGGTCATGATCGACCGTGGCAGGGAGGCTAAGCATCAGCGCAGCACAGATGGCCGGCCCTGCTTCTATAGGTGAGGTTCAAGGAGACGTTGGTCAGTGAAGATTCGAAGACTGAGTATCAAGAGCTTTCGAGGTATCAGCCAGCTGGAGTGGAATCTACCGATGGGGCATACCTTCTGCCTGATCGGCAAAGGTGATTCGGCTAAGTCGACGATTCTGGATGCGATACGCTATGTGTTCTACCCCCAGTGGAACCTTTCGCTCAACGACTCTGACTTCCATAGGGGCAACATCGAGGAGCCCATCGTCATCGAGGCGACAATTGGCGACCTGGTCGATGATTTCTGCTCGTTCAAGAAGTACGGCCAGTACCTAAGAGGGTGGGACAAAGATACGCTCACGATCATCGATGAGCCTGACGATCACCTGGAAAGCGTCCTCACCGTCAGGCTCACCGTTGGGAAGGACCTTGAGCCTCAATGGGTCGTGACCTGCGATCGAACCCCGGAAGGTGTTCAGTTCAAGCAGGCTGACCGTAACAAGGTCAGTGTGGGCTTGATCGGAGCTTTCAGCGAGCGGCAACTTTCCTGGGCCACCGGTACAGCCTTGTCGAAGTTGACTGAAACACAGAGCCTGAACGAACTGTTGGCAGATGCTTCCAGAAATGCTCGATCGTCACTGGATGCTAACCGGACAGAGATGTTGACGAATTTCGATGCTGCAGCATTGAAGTCGCAACAGATTGCCAAGCTCCTAGGGGTACCGGTCACCGACGCATACAAGGCGCACCTGGATCTGAACTCCATCAATCTGAGGGTGGGCGGGCTAGTTTTGCATGACGGCGATATTCCGCTGCGGCAGTTGGGGCTTGGATCTAGGCGCATGCTGTTGTGCGGGATCCAGAAAGTCGGGCTTGAGGAAGGCCACATCACTCTTTTCGACGAAGTGGAGTTTGGTTTGGAGCCTCACAGGATCACTCGGCTGATCAAACACATCAGAGAGGATGACCAAGGCCAGTATTTCCTGACGACCCACTCACCTACAGTGCTCCGCGAGTTGACCGTGGAGGAGCTTTACGTTGTTCATCGTGCAGATGGGGTGGTACAGGTCACCCCCGTAGCGGGTAAAGGTCTTGAAGAGCATGGGTTGCAAGGGAAGGTGCGCTCAAGCTCCGATGCGTTCCTGGCTAAAAAGGTGGTCGTATGTGAAGGCGCGACAGAGGTCGGCTTCCTCCGAGGGTTTGATGACTATCAGGTCGACAGCTCAAAGGATCCGCTGTCCTTCCATGGTGTGGCGTTGCTGGACGTAGGCGGAGGTTCAAAAGTGAAGGCATTTGCCAAGGCCTTCAACGCACTTCACTACCACGTCGCCGCATTTGCCGATGCTGACGCTGACGACCAGTTTTCCCAGGCTGATGCAGATGAACTTACTGCGTTGGAAATTCCGGTTTTCATGTGGAGCGACAAGCTCTCGCTAGAACAACGGGCCTTCCGCGATTTGCCGTGGGGTGATGTTGTTGTGAGCGTTCAGCTTGCGCGAGACAGCTTCGGTTACTCCGTTCGTGACCAGGTCGTGTCCAAATTTGGCAGTGCGCTCGACAGCGATCTCGGCACCTGGAAAGACAGCCCTGAATTGAGGAGGGCGATTGGCGATACGGCCAAGAAATCTAACTGGTTCAAAGACATCACCCGCGGTGATCTCTGGTTCAAGGCCATCAGGCCTGCGTTCAAGGATGAGGCATTCGCGAAGACGAACCTTGCCATCCAGCTCAATCAACTGTGGGCGTGGATCGAGCATGTCTGAAGAGTTGGCCATCAAGCTGAACGGTTGTGTTGGCAAAGGGTATGTCATCGCCCCTGCTGGCTACGGGAAGACGCAGCTCATTGCGTTGGCAGTGCGTGCATCTACCGGTAGACAACTCGTCTTGACTCACACCTTTGCAGGCGTGAACTCGATCAAAACGAAAATGACTGCGTTGGGCGTGCCGTCTTCTATGTACCAGGTGGACACGATCGCGAGCTGGTCACTGCGTTTGTGCTTGGCGTACCCGAAGACCTCGGGGTGGGTTACAGATAACCCGACTGATGAGCAATGGAATCAGCTATACGTGAGCTGCTCTGCCCTGGTGGGTAAGTCGTTCATTCGCCGTACCGTCGCCAGCACCTACGCAGGTGTTTATGTCGACGAGTACCAGGATTGCTCAGACCTGCAGCACTCACTTGTTTGCGCCTTGGCTGAATTTCTGCCCTGCCGAGTGCTCGGGGATCCGATGCAGGCCATTTTTGATTTCGACGGCTCCAAGCCCGTGGACTGGGAGGCGAGTATTTACCCCACCTTCGAATGTTTGGGTGAGCTGAACATCCCTTGGCGCTGGGCTGACAATCCGCAGCTTGGCGATTGGCTCAAAGACGTACGCAACAGGATCCAGGGCGGACAAAAGATTGATTTGCTAGGCAATCGGCCACCTTGTGTAGTCCGACATCGGACCGATCCCGAATTCTTGGAGGCCAAGCAATTCTCATCGCTCTATGGATTGCTGTGTCACAACGAAAGCGTTATCGCGTTGCACGGTGGGGACCAGCAATCGAAGAACAAGACACACGCACTGGCTCGGCGGATGGCTGGAAAATTTTCTTCAATAGAAGAAATCGAGGGTAAAGGTCTTCACTCGTTTCTCAAGCAGCTGCATGGGGCGAAAACCACCCAGAAAGGCTTTCTCTTGGCAGTTGAGTTTGCGAAGAAGTGTTTCACTGGAGTAGGTAATGTGCTGACGGCCGGCACAAAACGTGGCGAGGTTACAGGCTTGCGGAAAACCACTAAGCATCCAGCCCTCTTAGCGGCAGCGAATGCTTACCTGGAAGATTCCACCAGCTCGCATCTGATGAGTTTTTTCCTGGAGCTGAAGGCCAATCCTGACACAGGAGCCTACCGGCGCGATCTTTTAAACCGGCTGCTTCAAATTCTGAAGCTGCATGGTGAAAGCCAAGGGATGACGCTTATTGAGGCGGGGAAGATCTATCAACGTGACATGCGGCATTCGGGTCGTCCTGTGCGGCACAAAAAACTTATCGGAACCACCCTGCTGGTTAAGGGGCTGGAGTTCGACCATGCGGTCATCCTGGACGCGGATTCTCTTGATGCGAAAGACCTGTACGTCGCAATGACGCGGGGTACCAAGTCCCTCACGATAATCGGGTCCAGTAGACATGTGCCCGTGAGATAGCTAAGTCCGCTGTTACGCTGAGCGGACTATCTCGCCACGAAGCTGTTTGCGGCAGCGACTTTCGCCTTGCTTGGCTTGCTTGGCTTGCCGTTTGAGCGGTCAGGATTGAACGCTGGCCATCTATCCCCCAGTCCACGAACAAGATACCGATTGGTTCGGTCCATCTGGTTTCCCAGGTCGTAGTAATCGGCCTGCTTATAGGAAATAAGGTCAAGGTGGTATAGGCGGTTCAGCGAGCTCGGTATTTGATGGATCGGCACGCCTGCAAGCCTTGAGATGGTCGAGTAATTGATCGTGGCGATGTTGGAATTTTTGCTGCTTCTGAAGGCGCAGATCACGAGGAACACCTTCAGCGCATACAAGCTCAGCGCACTGTATTCAAACTGGTGTAGCACCAATAACTGAGTTTTGCTGCCGTCGTAGAGGCTGGATTTAGGTAGCTTGCCGTGGAAGCTATCTTCCCACCCTGCCAGTTGAAGAAGGCTGCCTTCCCGTATGGGTTTGTCGACCTTCTCCAGCAGCCCTTCCTCCACCAACCGCTTGAGAGATCGGGCCACGATCGGCCTCGACATTCCAGACAGGGCGATCAGCTTCGGGTACGTCGTCCTGACTTGCCCAGTGTGGTAGTTCGCAAGCATGCACAGACTGATGAACAGCCTGAGCGCAGTAATGCTCGAGTTTTGTTGGGTGCGGCTCCTTGCCTCCTCTCCGACACGATTGTCGAACGCGGCGACACCACCACCTTGAATCCACTTAATCGGAAGCCGAGCAAAATCGGCCGTCTCATTTGTGCTCATGGTCAACTCCGCCTCCAGGCAATGAGAACAATCGCAAACGCAAGAGCCATCACAGCACAGAGCGCGAGATTCAGTGGGTCCGCAGAGAGAGCTGCAGCGAAAATGGTGGCAAAAATTTCCATGTTTGTGTGCTCCGAAAATCGTTACGGAGCCAGTCTTCATTTCTCTCGCCACTGAATCTAGATAATCGATGATTCAAAAATTATACTCAAGCCCTTACAGATCAGGGGCTAGGGGCAAAATTAATTAGTTAATTCCAGAGCCTCTTACAGCACATCAAATTTGTTAAAATGATTCACTATCGTATTTTTGATAGAGGTGAAAATGCTGGGTTTTGTAGAGAGTAATTTGAGGGATCGGTTGAGAGCTCCAGGAGCCGTTCCGTATGCTCGCCGGAAACGCAGTGGACACTATATTTTGGAGATTGCCTCAGACGAAGGCATTTACATCCTGCAACGCCAGCGGGGCGGAGCAAGAGAGTTCAAGACGTTCGAGGCGCTGTTGAGTCTGCTGGCTGCTGAACACGTTGTAGAGTTCGCGGTGCTCATGGATGACGCAGAGGTCACTTCCGCGGGGGCGGCCCCTCCGTGGAGCCGGCCGTCACCGAAAGGGATCGTGTCCCAAGCTGTCTGGCGGCACGACTTCGACATCCCCTTCTAGGCTGCTCGACGTCCCTAGCCGTGAGAACCAGGCCCTTGGATGGTCGGTACATTGGGGCGACACCTTCCTTTATGCTCCAAAAACAAGAAGGCCCGAGCGTAATGCAGGACTGGGCCTGCACCAGAGATTTGGGAGCGATTAGAGCGACTATCTCAACCGCTTTCTCTGACAGCCAGTATGGTTAAGCCCGGTTGGACCATTGAAGTTGATCTATGTGCTTGTGAGTCTCGTAAAGCGAGATCAAATCCCCTTGCGCCATCACCTCCAAGGGTGAACGCCCTTCGAAAAATGCGTTGGTATTCTTGAAGCTGGGGAAGCCACGAACGTTGTCCGCGTTCTCGAAGATATTTCGTAACGAGGCATGAATGTTAAGCACCAAGCTGACTCGCTGCTGTTGATCCTTGTCGAGTCGTATGGCGGCGCCTGAGTTTTTCAAGACACGCTGATGGGAAGCAACGGATATACGTAGGATGCTGCACACCTGGCTGTTGGTTGCACCCCAGCCGTCGAGGACCCGCAAGGCCGCTCTCAATCCTACCGCTTGCTGATCTTGGGTGAGCTCCACACTCGCAGTACCCATAAGCACTCCAACATCATCGCACTCACCCAGCAGCATGCACTGCTGACTAGGTGGCGCATCACGAAAGACAAATTTCTTCAGGGGGCAGCGAACCTGAAGCTGGCGTCTAAGATTGTAAGCCCATGCCAAGGTCGCTGATAGGTGCCGACGTTGAGTTCCTCGCGCAACCGAAGGTCTCTCTCGCTGACTGGTCAGGTCCGTTCATATTCTAGGTCCACACAAATGGTTAAACGCTGATGACTGGTTGCCCGACGTGGACGTGTTGTCACCTGCTTTTTTAGGAAAACTTTTTTCAGGAGATGCGGTCGCTTCCGGAAATTGTCACCTACTTATTTTCACCAGACCAACGAAGGTCAGAGGATCTAGGTCAATAAACACAGCACTGTCTGTCACCGACTTATTTAGCAAAGAACACGTGGATTCTGAGAATTAAAACTGTCGCTGACGGAGGGAGCCTTAACCGGCTCCCTTCTTCGTTGCGCACCTCCTTTCAGCTGTTGCGCTCACCGCAACCCTGTATCGACGCTCATTCATGCCTCTCCAAATCCAACCCGATGAATCGGTTGCTTGTCTTAGACCTGCATGACGCAATTGTGGATGTCTTGGCCGGCGATGCTGTGGGACGGCCTGCTTTGCATCGGTGCATCCACGCTTGACCGGCACAAGATAGCACCATGCCACCCTAAACACCGGTGCCACGAATGCGTCCTCCAGTGAAGCTATTTCAGGAGACGCAGAGTCATGGAAGGTCTATCTCGCCGTCGTCTGGTCGGCCTGGGCGCGGCGCTGCCGCTGCTCGGGCAAGTGAGCTGGGCGGCGCCGGCAGCCGCTGCTGGCGCCGCGGCGCCGGTGCGCCTGAACTACAACGAAAGCCCGTTCGGCCCCAGCGCGGCGGCCCAGGCGGCGATGCATCAGGGGGTCGCCGGCTGTGGCCGCTACCCGTATCCCCTGCAATATCAGCTGATCGAAGTGTTCGCGCGCCAGCAGGGCGTGGACGAGGATCAGGTGCAGGTGTTCTGCGGTTCGAAGCTGGCGTTGCAAAATGCGGTGCATGCTTTCATTGGCCCACGCAGCCTGGTGGTGCCTGAACCCTCCTACGAAGCCCCGACACAGACCGCCGAAGCGCGTGGCGCGACCGTGCACAGCGTGCCGCTGAATACGCAGCAGGCGCACGATGTCGACGCCATGCTGGCTGCCGACCCGAACCCTGGGCTGATCTACCTGTGCAACCCCAACAACCCCACCGGCAGCGTTACGCCTGCCGCAGACATCGAGCGCCTGTTGCGCAGGGCGCCGGCCGACAGTGTGATAGTGGTCGATGAGGCGTACATCCATTTCAGCGATGTGCCCAGTTGCATCCCGTTGGTCAAAGCCCACGCCAACCTGCTGGTGCTGCGCACGTTCTCCAAGCTGTACGGCATGGCCGGTGCCCGAGTCGGTCTGGCCATCGGCCAGGCGCCTCTGCTGGAGGCGCTGGAGAAGTTCGACGGCTACAACGTGGCCGCTGAGCCAAGTTTGCGTGGCGCGCTGGCCAGCCTTGAGGACGCGACCCTGGTGGCACGGCGCAAGCAGGGTAACCAGCAACTTCGTGACGCCACCGTGGCGCGGCTGACTGGTGCCGGCTGGTGCTGCACGGCGTCGCAGGCCAACTGTTTCATGGTAGATATACGCCGACCCGCCGAGGCAATTGTGGCGGCCCTCAAGGAGCAGAACGTGCTGGTCGGACGGGTGTGGCCGAGCTGGCCGACGTGGATCCGCGTCAGCGTAGGTGATGAGGCGCAGATGCGCCGCTTCGAAGACGCGTTTTTCCACGTGCTCGGCTAAGCGACCATCATCTGCGCTGCCGGGGTCTGCTAGGCAGCGCTGAGCAGCCTCTTCGATGAAGCGCGGGAGTCTTGATCCGGGTGCTCCATCGTTCAGTAGAGCCGTTGCCGCCACTTCGCGTGCGGCAACGGCTTTACCTTCGCGGATACTTCAGTATTTCCAGCTCACGGTCGCCATCAAATTCCGCGGCGCGCCATAGTTCGTAGAGCCTGCCGACTGATACAACGACAACAGGTACTTCCGGTCTGTCACGTTATTCAAGTTCAAACCCAGACTCCAATGCTCATCCACCTCGTAACTCGCCATCAGGTCCACCAGCGCATACGCCGCTTGGTTAACCCTGCTGTTGGTATCCAGCTCGGTTCCACTCTGCCACTGAACTCGCGTGCCCACTTTGGCCTTCGGCAGCGCCGGCAGGCGATAGGTCAGGCTCCCGCGCAGTGAATGGGTAGGAATGTATTTGCGGGCATGTTCGCCTTCGTCGTTCTCGATATCCACATAGGTGTAGCCGCCTGACAAATCCAGACCCGTCAGCACTTCACCCGAAACGCCCAACTCCACCCCGCGGCTCTTGAAGTTGGTGCCACGGTACAGGTACTGACCACCCACGATCTCGCCGGTCAGCTCCGCCACGTTGTCCTGCTCGGTCTTGAAAGCCGCCGCCGTCAACGTCAGGCGATCATCCAATAGCAACCCTTTCAGCCCGATTTCCAGGCTTTTGCCATCGAGTGGCTCGACCACACCGCCGCTAGTGCTGCGCACGTACTGCGGTTTGAAGATTTTGGTCCAGCTGGTGTACAGGCTCCATTGTGGCGTCAGGTCGTAGACCAGGCCGGTATAGGGCGTGACCTTGCCATGCACGCGGGTGTCGTGGGGCGAGCCGTAGCCTGCGCCGTCGCCATCTGCGCTAAGCATGCGTGCGCCGGCTATCCAGTGCAGGTCATCGGCCACGCTGAAGCGTGCGCCGGCGAACAGGCTCTTTTGCCGGTCGGTGAACAGCTGGGTGTTGACGTCGTCGGTGTAGTCGAATGCTGGCTGCACCACGTTTCCGGCCAGGGCATCGGCGAGGCTGGCGGTTATGTAGCCGGCCTGGCTGAAGTAGTGGCCGCGCTCATCATGATGGGTGCGGCCATAGTTGGCGCCGACGGTCAACTCGTGCTCACGCCCTAGAAACGCGAAAGGCCCGGACAGCTTCGCTTCGCCGGTCACCTGATGCTCGGTGCTCGTGGTGCGATTGACATAGGCAAGCACACTGTCCGGCGTGAACGGGATGGCATAGAGCATCTTGGTATCGGAGTCCTGCTTCATCCCGGTCAAGGTCAGCGTGCTGTTCCAACCGTTATCGAAGGCATGGGTTAGCTCGGCGAATGCGCGCTGCGTGTGTACGTCCCAGTAGGTCCAGGGTTGCCCAACGCTGGAGCTGCGGCTGCCGTAATGGATGCGATTGCCCGCGTAGTCCGCGATTGGCAGGGCGCCCCAGGTGCTGCCGTTGGAATAGCTGTTCTGCTGGGTGAAACCCACCGTCAGGGTGTCGGCGTCGGTCAGGTCGATGGCCAGCAGGCCGGCGGCGACGTTGACCTCGTGGCCGTATTGGTCGAGGTAGGAGTTGCCTTTGTCATGGGATGTGACGAAGCGCCCGCGTACATTGCCGCTTTCGGTTAGCGGGCCGGAGAGGTCCAGGGCCAATCGACGGTTGTCCCAGGAACCGATGCTTGAGTCGACACGGGCCTGAAAAGTGTCAGTAGGGCGTTTGCGCACCAAGTTGACCGTAGCCGACGGGTCCCCCGTGCCGCTCATCAGGCCATTGGCGCCGTGTAGCACATCCACCTGTTCGAATTCGGTCATGTCCTGATCGCCGACCAGCACACCGCCGGAGAACGGCAGGCTCATGCCGTCGAACTCGAAGTTCTCAATCTTGAAGCCGCGCGAGGTGAACGCTGTACGGTCAGTCTCGAACTGCTCGACGGTGACCGAGGGCGCGTTACGCAGCGCATCCTTGACGCTGTTGAGCTTGAAGTCGTCGATCTGCTCGCGGGTCACCACCGTGATGGCTTGCGGCGTTTGTTTATCGGTCAGGCCCAGGCGGGTGGTGCTGGAAGCGGCTTCGCCCCGGTAGCTACGCGACGGGCTGATGCTGCCGGCTAGCTGTTGCTGTATTTGTGTAGGGGCCAGCATGACTTGGTTGCCTGCGCTCGAGGCCTGAGTCGGCACCAGGTACAAGGTCACCGCGTCGGTGCGTGAGAAGTTGTAGCCGCTGCCTTGCAGCAACTGGCTCAGGGCTTCTTCGACTGAATACCGGCCCACCACGCGTGGGCTGCGCAGCGTAGCGTCGAGGTTGCCATCGAGCATGATGTTCTGGCCCGACTGCTGGCTGAATTCCAGCAGTGCCTGGCGCAGCGGTTGGGCCGGAATGTCTACTGCCAGCTTTTGCATCGCCGTAGCGGCCGCCGGTGTCTTGGTACCCTGCGCATGCGCCGTACCCACAAGCAGGCTGCATGCCAGTGCCGTGCTCAAAGCGCTGCGCTGCCAGCGGCCATCGGGTCGGAAAAAGGGGGAGTGGTGCAGGGCCATTGCGGGTGTTCCTCGAGTAGGGCGCAGAATGCGAATACCAATCACTCAGGCGAAGACGCATGACCGCGCGCTATTTCTGGAGGCTCGGTGAGTTATTTTTGCGAAGGTGCGATCAGGCCGGGTAGATCAGCGTGACCAGGTCGGTATAACGCTGGGTGCGTATTGCCAGCGCAGTGGTCATGGCGTCAAGCATCTGCTCGGGTTTGTCGAGGTTGAGAATCAGGCTCACCCGCCGCGTTCCCAGTTGCTCATCCATGATGAAGATGCGGCCATGGCGCCAGCGCTGCAATTGCTCGACCACACTGGCCAACGGTTTATCGAAGAACACCAGGCGCCCGCTACGCCAGGCGAGCATCTGTTCCAGCTCAGCGTGCTGGATGGGCCCTGTGTTGTCATCAGTGAAACGCAGCGACAACCCTTCACCAATGTCCGTGCGCTGGTTGGCGGTGACTACACTGGCCGTTTTTCGGCTGACCGCCAGAAGCGCTGACGAGGGGTCGCAGGACAAACAGAACTCGCCGTCAGCGGCCAACACCTGGCCGTAGGGTGTGTTGACCTTGAACTCACCGCTGGCGCTGGGTTGCACGGCAAAATAGGCTTCGCCCTGTAACAGCTCTACCGAGCGCTTGCCGGCGGAGAAATCCAGGTTCAACGCGGTGTTGCCAGCCAACTCCACTGTCGAACCATCGGGCAGCGCGAGGTTACGGCGCTCGCCAATGCCGCTGCGAACGTCGGCAAACAACGAGCCCCCGCCGGTAAACCACCATACCGAAGTCGGCGCTGTGACGGCCACCGCGCTGGCGGCGATGCCCATGCCTACAAAGCGTCGCCGTGACAGCGTCGCAGCTGGCTTGGGCACCGGTGGCACGGGTGGCTGGAGTTGCGCGGTCGCTGCCCATAGCTGTTCGAGCTGAACGTAGGCGATGCGGTGCCGGGGGTCGGCATCAAGCCAGGCGCCCAGGCGCTCGCGCTCGGTGTCGGTGGGCTCGCCGCCGTGTATCAGAGCGAACCAACGGCTTGCCTCGTGACTGATGTCATCGGCATGCAGCGGTGGAGCCTGGGGTGGTTCGGCGCTCATAGGGATGGCAATGGGCTGCGGTAGGCACGGGCGGCAGAGTGTAATGCAACGCGGCGATGCGCGCCTGCAGCTTGGGAGGGCGAGATGCTCATTCGGTCATTCCGCTTTTCAGCAGGTCCAGCGCACGCACCATGCGGCTGTAGGCGGTTTGCGCAGGAATGCCCAGGCGCTGGCTGATTTCGGCGTAGGTCAAGCCCTCTACGCGTACCAGCAGAAACACTTCGCGGCACGGGGCTGGCATGTTGGCAATTACCGCGCTCAGCGCGGCCAGTTGCTGGTGGGCAATTGCAGCCTGCTCAAGGGTTGGGGTGGCAGGCTCGGAGGTCGCCGCTGCCTGCTCGTCCAACGGCTTGGCGTTACGGTGTGACTGGCGCCGCGTGTGATCGATGAACAGGTTGCGTGCAGCGGAAAACAGGTAGGCCCGGAAGTTGCCGATGGGGGTACGGGTCATCTGCTCGGACAAGCGGATGAAGGTGTCCTGGGTCAGATCGGCGGCGGTTTCCTTACAGCGCAAGCGGCGGTCCAGGTAGTCCTGGATTTCGCCGCGATGGGCGAGGTACAACGCTTTGAGATCTGAACCGGACATGAAAGCGGCCTTGTTACGCGGGGAGCAGACGCAGGAAAATAGCACAAAAGAGAATCATTTACGCTTATGTGGCAGGGCCCAGCCGCCCCCTTCCGATAGTTGGCGAATCCCTTAATAACGGCGGTTGCTCATCAACTCGCCAAGTACCTGGTTAGGAATGCGAAACGGCACCGAGGTATGGTCTTCACCGGCTTCGACCCGAAAACCTGTGCGCAGCCCTGTGGCGGATAACGCCTGCAATCGGTAGGACAAGGCTTGAGCGTGGTCGATCATCTGCACGGAGTCACGCTCGCCCATGACGATGCTCAGGCTGGTTTGGGTCAGCAGGAGTTGCCCTGCCAATGCACGTTGGGTGAAGGCCCGCTCGGGCGCCAGCAAGTGCTGGTCGCGCCACCAGAGGCTTGGGCTCACCGCGACCACGTGCTGGAACAGCGTGGGCCGGGTGAAAAGCGCGTAGATACCGAGCATGCCGCCGAACGAGTGCCCGACCAGGCTGCGTTGGTCGGGGTCGACCTTGAAGCGTTCGGCCACCTTGGGCATGAGCCGTTGCTCGATGAAATCAAGAAAAAGGTCCTGCCCACCCTGGGGCGGGTTATTGCGTTCTGGCGGCGCGGGGGGCGTCAGGTCGAAGGCTCTGCGCGTAAAGTCCAGCGGCGTATCGCTCGGATAGCCGATGGCAACCAGGATAGCGCCGCGTAAGTTTGCTTGCGCCCGTTTGGCAGCATGAAAGGTGGGAAAGTAGGCATTGCCGTCGAGCAGGTAGATCACCGGGTAGCCCCCGGTGTAGGGCACATTGCCTTCGGGCAGGCTGATCATGATGCGATACGTACGGCCAGTGGCGCTTTGCATCTGCCATTGTTCGGTACCGTCCAGTGTGACGGGGTCGGCGTGGCCGAGCGAGGCGGTAGCGAACAGGTAAAGCACCAGCAGAGTGAAGAGGCGTCGAGACATGGCTTCGGGCGCGATTCCGAGTATGGGGGGAAGTGCTCGTTTGCCCCTGCCTACAAGGTGTGGACTGAAGGGGTACTAGTAAGACGGCTCAGGTGCCAGATTTTCTGAAGCTAAGGCACGTTGCGTCAGGCGATGGGTTGAAAGGCTGTTTTCGTGGTTGTGCCATCATGCAAACCTTTCCATCAATCATGCTCAAGCTGCACATACTCCAGCATCTTCTGGCTCCCATCCAGAATATCCGCACAGATCGCCTCCCGGGCGGCAGCCCCGTCCTTGTTCTTTAGCGCCGCAAGCACTTCCCAGTGATGGTCGATGGCCATGCGTTCATTGAAGCTGCCATACGCCCGCGCAATCAACGGCCCTGTGCGCATCCACAGGCCATCCAGCAGGCTGGACAGCATCGGCATGTCGGCTATTTCGGTGAGCGCATAGTGGAATTCATGGTTGTGGGTAAGTGCGGCCGCCAGGTGGTTGGCCTGGATCGCAGCCAGGTTGTCCTCGATACAGCTTTCGAGCCGTTCGAGCTGTGGCGTTGTCACGTGCGCGGCTGCTGTTTCGGCCGCCAGGCCTTCGAGGGAAAGGCGGATACGGCGGATTTCCAGAAACTGCTTGGAGGTCAGCATCGGGACGCGGATGTCCCTGGGCGTTTTGAGAACCAGCGCCTGCTCCTTGGCCAGTTGCAGAATCGCATCCCGTACCGGCGTAACGCTGGTGCCCAGTTGCTCGGCCAGGTCGCGAATACGCAGCCTGTCGTTGGGCTGGAAGCGACCGGTAATCAACGCCTCGCGTAACAGGCCATAGATGCCGCTGCCCAAGTAGGAGTGTTTCAGGTTCTCGATGGGGTAGTTCATTGCTTACTCGTGTACGGCACAGGACCGGCGGCGGAGGGGAACCTTCCACGGCAGATTATCGAATAACTCAAACATGTTGCCCACCATTCACATGTATTTCTGCACCGTTCACGTAAGACGCCCCGTGGGTACACAGGAAATGCACCAGCGCTGCCACTTCCTCCGGTTTACCCATGCGCTTCATCGGGATCGAACGCTCAACGATCAGCTCGGTGCCTGCAGACAGGATCGACGTGTCGATTTCACCGGGTGCGATGGCGTTGACCCTTACGCCGTGCTGGCCGAAATCATGGGCCATTTCACGGGTGAGTGCAGACAGCGCCGCCTTGGAACAGGCATAGGCAACGCCTGCAAAGGGGTGTACCCGGGAGCCTGCGATGGAGGTGACGTTGATGACCGAGCCCTTTGCAGCCTTCAGTTCTTCGAACAGCCCGCGGGCTAGCAGGGCGGTGGAGAACAGGTTGACGTTGAACACGTTCAGCCAGGTGGTGTAGTCGGACTCCAGCACACCCAGGCGCTCGCCGTGCTCGCCCTTGGGTGAAATGCCGGCGTTGTTCACCAACGCGTCCAGGCGGCCGCCCAGTTTTTCACGGATCTCCGGCAGCCTGGCCTGGACGTCCTCGATGTTGCCCAGGTCGAGGTGAATGTGGTTTGCGAGGCCTTCAGCCCATGGGCAGCCTTCGCCAAGGTCCTGGCGAGAGGCGGTGAAGACTCGCCAGCCAGCCGCGTTGAAGTGCTTAACCGTCGCGTGGCCGATGCCGCGGCTGGCGCCGGTGAGTAACAAGGTGCGGGGTTCGGTCATGGTGGCGTCCTTTCGGTGATGAGTGGGAAGAGCATAGCGTAAAAATATGATGCATCATATTTTGATTGTGGTTAAATGACTCGCCCTCCACTGGGAGGCGCACTGCCTGATCTGTTTGCTGCCACTACAAAAAAACTGCCATCCCTTGAAGCTGCCCACGACCTCGTAGCTCACCTGGAGAGACGCATGAACAAGAAAATCGCAGCGGTACTGATACTTGGAACACTCGCAGGCCCCCTCAGCGCCGCTGAGAGGCTAACCGTGGTGTCCTTTGGCGGGAATAACCGCCAGGCCCAGGAAAAGGCCTTCTACCAACCCTTCACCGCACAGTACGCCACCCCCATTACGGCAGATGACTACAACGGCGAAATGGCCAAGATCAAAGTCATGGCCGATACCGGCAAAACCAGCTGGGATGTGGTGGAAGTGGAGTCGCCCGAGCTGATTCGCGGGTGCAGTGAAGGCCTGTTCGAGCCTTTGGATTGGGGGCGGATAGGCAAGAAAGAAGACTTCATCCCCGCTGCGGTAAGCGATTGTGGGGTCGGTATTTTCATCTGGTCGACTGTCCTCACATTCGACCCCAAAAAAGTCGCCTCGGCGCCCCAAGGCTGGGCCGACTTCTGGGATGTGAAGAAGTACCCGGGCAAGCGGGGCCTGCGCCGGGGTGCCAAGTTCACCCTGGAATTTGCCCTGATTGCCGATGGGGTCCCCCTGAAGGACCTGTACCAGGAGCTGGGAACGGAAGCCGGTGTGCAGCGCGCGTTCAAGAAGCTGGACCAGATTAAGCCCAATATCCAGTGGTGGGATTCCGGTGCACAGCCTCTGCAATGGTTGGTATCCGGTGATGTGGTAATGACCTCGGCCTACAACGGCCGGGTGACGTCGGCCCAGGACGAGGGCCAGTCATTTGCCATGCAGTGGAACGGCAGCCTGTACGACCTGGACCACTGGGCAATTGTGAAAGGCAGCCCGAAAAAAGCCCTGGCAGAAACGTTCATTGCCTTTGCAAGCGAACCTGTGCAACAGAAGCATTTCGTCGAAGCCATTCCCTACGGGCCCAGCAATAGGCATGCGGTAGAGCTGGTAGACAGAAAAGTCGGCGACAAATTGCCAACCGCGCCAGACAACCTCAAGAACGCCCGGGCTACGGATGCCGAGTTCTGGATCGACCATGGCGAAGACCTGGAAGAGCGCTTCAACGCCTGGGTCAACAAGTAATGCATGATGGCGCCTGCGGGGCGGGCGCCGGTTTCGCGCCAGATAAGGGGTAGGGTTATGCCGCTCGAAAATTTCGCAATCGATGACAGCTTGCTGGAAGTCGCCCCGGCGCACGTCAGTGATGCCCAGGCGGGCGAGGTGCTGCATCGGCACTTCGGCTTAAGCGGCACGCTCGAAAAACTTGGCGGTGAAAGAGACCTGAATTTTCGGGTGCTACTGCCTGACGGGGCATCCCGCTTGCTGAAGCTTTCCCATCCGCTGGAAAACCCTGACGTTGTCGATTTTCATAATCAGGCAATGCGCTGCATCGCCTTGCGTAACCCTGCCTTGCCTGTGCAGCGCGTACACACCTCACTGGCCGGGGAGCACTTCGTGCGCGTCGAAGCCAACGGTCAACGCATGCTGGCCCGGCTTCTGTCATTCGTCGACGGTATGCAACTGCACCGGGTAGGCCGCACTACCCAAACGTTTCGTCGGTCGTTGGGGGCGTCTCTCGCCCGCCTGGATGTTGCGCTGGAAGGTTTCGATCACCCGGCTGCCCGCCACACGTTGCTCTGGGACATGCAACATGCGGCGCACCTTCGGCCCCTGCTTGCCCATCTCGAACCGGGGCAAGGTCGCGCGCTGGTGGAGCAGAGCCTGGATCAGTTCGAAGCACGGGTGGTGCCGACGATGGCTGGGCTGCGCAGGCAAGTTATCCACAACGACATGAACCCCCACAACATCATCGTGGATGCTGACAACCCGGATATATTGCGCAACATCCTCGACTTCGGAGACATGGTCCACGCGCCCCTGATCAATGAAGTGGCTGTGGCGGCTTCGTACCATCTTGGCCACGATGGCGACGCCCTGGCGCCGGCGCTGGATGTCATTGCCGCGTATCATCAGCACAACCCGCTTGCCCGCGAAGAGCTGCAACTGCTGCCTGAGCTGCTGCGCACCCGGCTGGCATCGGCCCTGTGCATAAATTCATGGCGTGCGCAGCTGCACCCGGAAAACCGCGCCTATATCCACCGTAACTCCCAGCGTGCTTGGGCGAACCTTGCATCGATCGCGGCCCTGCCGCGGGCGGAGATCGAAAACCGAATACTGGCGGCCTGCAGCCGGGAGGGCAGGGCATGAGCATGGTCAATGGCTTCACCCCAGACGATGCGGCGCGGCTCACGGAGCAGGAGCGGCGCCTTGTAGAACGTCGTGAACGCTTGCTGGGCCCTGCCTACAGGTTGTTCTACGAACGGCCGCTGCACACGGTGCGAGGCGAGGGCGTGTGGCTGTTCGATGAACAGGGCCGTCGCTACCTGGATGCCTACAACAACGTTGCATCAATTGGGCACTGCCACCCGCGCGTGGTGGAGGCAATGCATCGCCAGGCCCAGCAGCTCAACACCCATACACGCTATTTGCAGGAGGGCATTCTCGACTACGCCGAACAGCTGCTGGGGACCTTCCCGAGTGACTTGGACCGCGTAATGTTCACCTGTACCGGCAGTGAAGCGAACGACCTGGCGCTGCGCATGGCCAGGCACTATACCGGCGGTACCGGCATCATCATCACCCAGTTTGCCTATCACGGTGTCACCGGCGATGTGGCCGAGCTGTCGCCCTCGCTGGGTCGCGGCATGGTGTTGCCCAGCCATGTGCGCACCGTCAGGGCGCCGGATGCCTACCGACTGGGTGCCGACAACGTTTCCGCGTTGTTTGAAGCCGACATAAAGGCAGCCATCCAGGACATGCAAGCACACGGCATACGCCCTGCCGCCATCGTGATGGATGGCATTTTCTCCAGTGACGGTGTACTGGTTGGGCCCGCGGGCTTCATGGCCGCGGGCATTGCAGCGGCCCAGGCCGAAGGCTTGCTGTATATCGCCGACGAAGTTCAGCCAGGCTTCGCTCGCACCGGGTTGAACATGTGGGGCTTCATGCGCCATGGCGTGCAGCCGGATATGGTCACGTTGGGCAAGCCAATGGGCAACGGGCAACCCATTGCTGGCCTGGTGGGGCGCAGTGAGGTGGTCGATTGCTTTGGCAGGCACATGCGCTATTTCAACACCTTTGGGGGCAACCCGGTGTCGTGCGCGGCGGGCAAGGCGGTGCTGGATGTTATTCAGGAGCAGAACCTGCAGCAGCAGTCGCACGTTATTGGCGGCTACCTGCTTGAGGGGTTGTCCCGGCTTGCGCAGCGGCACGCGTGCATGGGCGACGTGCGCGGCGCGGGGATGTTCCTGGGTGTCGAGTTGGTGACCGACCGCGTTACCCGGCAGCCGGCAGCCGAGCAGGCTCGTAAGGTGGTTAACAGCATGCGGGAAAAGGGTGTGCTGATCAGTGCCTCAGGGCCACTGGAAAACGTGCTCAAGATCAGACCGCTGCTGACCTATACCCAAGAACATGCAGACATGTTGATTGAGGCGGTGGACACGGCCATGGCGGATATCGGCTGACGTTAGCTGCTTTGAACTGATGAAGAGAGCATTCTGGGAGCCCCTTACGGGGCGCATGTGCTCGGCCAATATCAGGCTCATTACAGTCATTATTAGTTATGATATAACGTTTGCCGCTAAAGCAGGCCCAGACCTGCGCCGCCCGCACTTTCATCTTTGCAGCCCAGGAGCTCCCATGCGATTCACCCCGGCCTCCCTCGCCATGTTCACGGTGATGTTCTCCCCTGAACTGTTCGCCGACCAGATCGGCAACTCGACCATCACCCTTGGCGAGGTGAACATCACCCAAAATGCGGGGGTGGCGCTGAGCACCGAACATGTACTCACCTCGGTGGATGTGCTGGGTGGCGACCAGGTGCAGGAAAAGAACGTCATGAACAGCTGGCAGTTGCTGGGCCAGATGCCCGGTATTCAGCTCACGGAAACGGGGCAGGGCGCCGAGTCTGGCAAGGTCACGTTCCGTGCATTCAATGGCGAGGGCTACATCAACGGCATCAAGACCCTCATCGACGGCATTCCCAGCAACGTGAACAGCGGCAACCAGCGCTTCATCGACATGATCTTCCCGCTGGATATCGACTACATCGAAGTGGTGCGCGGTACCAACGACCCGCGTTACGGCCTGCACAACATTGCCGGCAACATCAACTTCGCCACCCGCCAGGGTGGCAACTACGTTGATAGCCGGGTTACCTACGGCAGCTTCGACACCCGCGAAATACAGCTGGCGGTCGGGCACGAAGAAGGCAACGTTGCCCAGAACTACATCCTCGCCAAGCAGGACAGCGACGGTTACCGTGACCATAGCCAGTCCAACAAGTACGCACTGGGCGGTAAATGGTTCGTCAGCAATGATGAACAGAACTTCCGCATTGGGCTGATTGCACGGCTGTACCATCACCAGGCTGAAGAGCCGGGTTTTCTGACCCGCGAACAGATGCACGCCAGCCGTACCCAGTCGCCCGAAAAAAATGCCAACGATGGCGATGACCGGGACATGAAGCACCTCAGCCTGCACGCCGACTGGCAGATCAACGACGACCTCAACCTGAGCAGCAAGCTGTACTTCAACAGCTACAACGACGACCGCACCATCACCTTTACAGACTATCGGCCAGGCAATGCGCCGCGACAGCGCCGGCAGTGGGACGAACAGCAAACCGGGGTGCTCAACAACCTCACCTGGCGCATCAACGACCTGCTCACCCTCGATGGCGGCATCAATTACGAAGAGCAGGACAACACTTACAGGCGCCTGCGCTACAGCTTCGGTATCCCTACCGATTTCGATGTAAAGCCGGCCCGGGTGCAGAATGACGACAGCTATACCCTGCGCAATATCGGCGGCTATGTGCAGGCTGTGATCCAGCCAACCGAGTCACTGAAGATCATCCCGGCCATGCGCGTGGACAAGTTCTCTGGCAACACCGAGCTGCTCGGGGGCGCAAAAGCGCCCTTGCAGGACTACGGCTGGATCCGCCAACCCAAGCTCAGCGTGATCTACAGCCTTACCCCCGATATCGACCTGTACGCCAACTGGGGGCGCACCTTCCAGATTCTGACGGGCTCTACCCCGCCCGCTTATATGACGCCAGGCCAGGCTTCTTACGACCCTTCGATCAACACCGGCAAGGAAGTCGGTATCAAGTTCCGCCCCTTCGAGGGCGCCCAGGCCCGGGTTGCACTTTGGCAACAGGATGCCACCGACGAAGTGGCCAACATGCCGAGTACGGGCACTACCGTAGGGTTGGGTGAAACGCGCCGGCGGGGGGTAGACATGCAGATCACCGCGCAACTGGATGAACAGTGGACGGTCTGGGCTTCTCACGCCATTCAGGAGGCAAAGGTGGTGAAGGCCTACTCTGCGTCCGGCCAGTCGCTGTCTGGCAAGGAAGTATTCTCTACCCCCCGTTACATCAGCAATGTGGGCGTGGACTACCGCTATAACGATGACTGGAAGTTCGGCGTGCAAGGGCGGGCCCAGGGCAGCTACTACATCGATGAGCTGAACGAGCAGGGCAAATACGGTGGCTTCGTGGTTGCAGATGCCAGCGTCAGCTATCGCATAACGCCTGCCACCAGCGTCGACCTGCAGGTGAAAAACCTGTTTGACCGCCAGTACGAGTATGTCTGGTACGACAATTTCTTCTGGGGCGGTGATGACCAGGCCATGTTCTCCCCTGCACCGGGCCGCTCTGCATTCGTGTCGCTCAACATGAAGCTTTAGGCGCCAGTGCTCACCTACGCCCTTCGTTTAACAGAAACTTCCTGCCAATGAACTACGCTATGCCGGTGGCTTTCGAAATGACATGGGTCTTCCCCTGCACAGGGGACGGGAGGGTGCTTCATGTTTGCTCAACTTCCACCGGCATTGCAGCATCTGCATCTGCCATTGCGCCTCAAGCTGTGGGACGGCAACTACTTTGACCTTGGGCCCAGCCCTCAGGTGACTATCCTGGTCAAGGAGCCACAGCTGATTACCCAGCTGACGCATCCGAGCATGAACGAGCTGGGTACTGCTTTCGTCGAGGGCAAGCTCGAACTGGAAGGCGACATTGCCGAAGCCATCCGGGTGTGTGACGAGCTCAGTGAAGCCTTGCTGGGTGGTGAGGATGAGCATATTCCCCAGCGGCTGGCCCACGACAAGGATACCGACGCCGAGGCGATCTCCTACCACTACGATGTTTCCAACGCGTTCTACGCGCTGTGGCTGGACCCGGACATGGTGTATTCCTGCGCCTATTTCCGTGAGCCGGACAACACGTTGCAGCAGGCCCAGCAGGACAAGTTCGACCATATCTGCCGCAAGCTGCGCCTGGGTGCAGGTGAATATCTGTTGGATGTCGGCTGCGGCTGGGGTGGCCTGGCCCGCTTCGCGGCGCGTGAGTACGGCGCCAAGGTGTTCGGCATAACCTTGAGCAAAGAGCAGCTCAAACTTGGGCGGCAGCGCGTGGAGGACGAGGGCCTGGGCGACCAGGTCGACCTGCAGATTCTGGATTACCGGGATTTACCCCAGGACGGTCGCTTCGACAAGGTCGTGAGTGTGGGCATGTTCGAGCACGTGGGGCACGCCAACTTGCCGTTGTATTCCCAGACGCTATTCAATGCGGTACGTGAAGGCGGCCTGGTCATGAACCATGGCATCACGGCCAAGCATGTGGATGGTCGGCCTGTAGGACGGGGGGCGGGTGAGTTCATCGACCGCTACGTATTCCCCCATGGGGAGCTGCCGCACTTGTCGATGATTACGGCCAGCGTGTGCGAAGCGGGGCTTGAGGTGGTGGATGTCGAGAGCTTGCGCATGCACTACGCCAAGACCTTGCACCACTGGAGCGAGAACCTGGAAAACCAGCTGCACAATGCCGCTGCGTTGGTCCCGGAAAAAACCCTGCGTATCTGGCGGCTGTACCTGGCAGGTTGTGCCTATGCCTTCGAAAAGGGTTGGATCAACCTGCACCAGATACTGGCAGTGAAGCCCTACGCAGATGGGCACCACGACCTGCCCTGGACCCGCGAACACCTGTATCGCTGACTACAGTCCAAACCGGGCGACCCCGACCGAAATGGCAGGGTCGCCCTGGTTGTGTATGGCGCTTACAGAACGGGTGAAATCAGGCGCGCAATGCGCATGCCCAATTGCTGCACCCGGTGAGTGGTCCGGCTGTCTTCGGCGGTGATCTCCCGTGCTTGTGCAAAGTCGTCATTGAGCATCTGCTCGACCTTGTCGGCGAAGTCACGGTCCACGGTCAGCAAGGTAATTTCAAAATTAAGGCGGAACGAACGGTTGTCCAGGTTGGCGCTACCTATCGCGCTGATCTCGTCATCCACCAGCACCACTTTCTGATGCAGAAACCCCGGCTGATAACGGAACATGCGCACACCCGCGCGCACGGCTTCGAACGCGAACAGGCTGGAGGCCGCGTAGACCACACGGTGGTCCGGGCGTGACGGGATCAGTACCCGCACGTCCACACCCCGCAACACCGCCAGGCGCAGTGCGGCGAATACCGCCTCGTCGGGTACGAAGTAGGGGCTGGTGATCCAGACCCGCCGGGTGGCGGAGTGGATCGCTTCCAGGAAGAACAGCGCGCAGGTCTCCTGCGAGTCGGCCGGGCCGCTGGCAAGGGCCTGGCAGAGCACGCCGTTATCCGGGTAGGTATCCAGCAGAATCAACGGCGGTAGCTGGCGGGTGGCCCAGTACCAGTCTTCGGCAAAGGATTCCTGCAGGCAGGCCAGCACGGGCCCGCTGATGCGTACGTGCGTATCCCGCCAGGGTGACAGCTTGGGGTCGGCCCCCAGGTATTCGTCACCGACGTTGTGCCCGCCGATGAAGCCCACCACGCCGTCCACCACGACGATCTTGCGATGGTTGCGGAAGTTGACCTGCAAGCGGTTGAACCAGCCTCGACGTGTGGCAAAGGCATGGATCTGTACACCACCTTCGCGCAACCGCTGGCTGTAACTCGCCGGCAAAGCGTGGCTGCCTACCCGGTCGTACAGCACGAACACCTTCACGCCATCGGCTGCCTTGCGCAGCAACAGCGCTTGCAACGCTTTACCCAAGGCGTCGTTGTGGATGATGAAGAACTGTACCAGTACGACTTCCTTGGCGTTCTCGATGGCTTCGAAGATCGCATCGAAGGTTTGCTTGCCATCAATCAGCAACTCCACCTGGTTATTGGCCAGGCATGGCATGCGGCTGAGCTTGGGCATCGCCCTTAGCGCGGCATAGCTGGCCGAGGCGCGGGCAGCTAGCGCTTCTTCAACCCACGGTCGCCAGTTCAGGCTGGCCATTGCCACATGCATCTCCTGATTGGCCTGGCGCCTGGCCTTGATGTAGGCGTAGAACGAGCGGGCACCGAATATCAGGTAAGGGATCAACGTGAAGTACGGGATGAAAAACAGCGGCATCGCCCAGGCGATCGCACCTTGGGCAGTGCGCACGGTAAACAGCGCGTGCAGCGCGGCGACGATCCCCAACACGTGAACAACACCCAAGAGGTAACCGAAGAAGTAGGGGCTGTGGTAATCCATATGCATCCTGCTTATTGAATACACCTTAGGTAACAGAACACGTTCCAGGTTCGCCTGCAACAACCGCTTATTTTTAGCGTCTAAGCGGGATATTGCCCGGGTCGTCCGGCTTTTTCAGGAGCGTTTGTCCATGAAGATTCGTCTGCCGCTGTTGGCGTTGGCCCTTGGTTTGAGCAGTGCCGGTGCGCAGGCCCAGATGCTGCAACCGGGTTTGTGGGAGTTGACCACCAGCAACATGCAGGTGGACGGTAAACCGCTACCCGATATGGAATTCATGCTCAGCCAGTTGAAAAACCTGCCACCCGAGCAACGGGCAATGATGGAAGGTGTGTTGGCCAAACAGGGCGTTACCGTGGGCGGTAAAGGGGTGCGCTCTTGCCTGACCCCGCAGCAAGTGGCAACCAACGACATCCCCTTGCAGGACCCCAAGTCCGGCTGCACGCAGAAAATCACCGACCGCTCGGGCAACGTCTGGAAATTTCAGTTCAGCTGCCCCAAAGCCCAAGGCAGCGGTCAGGCCACCTTCCTCAGTGACAGGGAATTCACCACGCAGGTGAACGGTACCTTTAATGCCTCAGGGGTGCAGCAGCAGGGCAGCATGAATACCCGCGCTGTATGGCTGGGCAACGATTGCGGCGCGGTCAAGCCTCGCACCTGACCTCCCAGCCCCACTGGCTTGTCGCCACAGCGTCGTGGGCATGCAGGCTTTCTGCATGCTCCACGCGTACCTTGAACGCGCTGCTCCACGGCGCCTGCTTCAATGTTTCATGCAGCCTTCGTGCGGCGTCTTCGCAGAACATCAGGTTTTGGCCATTGGCCAATGCGAACGCTTGCTCATCAGCACGCTTTACCGCTGTTTGCACGGCAGTACCCAGGCTGGTCTCCACTTGATCGATCAGCTCGGTGATGGGTAACGTCGCCTGGTTACTCCGCAGCCTGACTTGAATCTTGGCCAGGCTTCTTTGGCTATGGGGGGTTGCAACGATGCCCTCTGCCGTGCCCAGCCACCTCAGTACCGCTTCCCGGTCCACGTGCTCAGCCGTGAATGTGGCTTGGAACTGCTGCTGGATGAGTTGTCTGGCCAACGCCGCCGAGCATGGGCAGGTGGACGAGTAGGGGACTGACACGGATAGTTCCACGTGGAACATTTCGTTTTCGATACGCGCATTCACCTCTACTTCGTAGCTCTTCCAGCCAGCCAGCGGGCTAACCAGTGCAGATCTTTTCAGCAAATGCTCGAAGCGTAGGCGGATGTAACTCGCGGATGAAAGCCCCTCATGGCTCGTGAGGAAGTCGGCCATCAAACGTCGTAGGGCGACGGGCGTCAACGGCACCTGCTCCAGAGATTCCAGCGCCAGGTAAAGCCGCGACATGTGAATGCCTCTGGAGCTGCCATCCACCAGGCTTACTCCCGCGTCGATCTTTGCAGCCGCCGTACGCCCCTCGAAGGCGATGGGCAAAGCGATGCCGCACATGCCTACCCAATCCAACGGCTGGGAGTGGTCCAGGTTCTGTGCGGCGATATCGGGTAGCTTCAGCTGAGTCATTGGGTATTCCAGAAAGTAGTGTTTTCAGCGGCATCCGCCGATCAGGCTGCAGTGCAGGTTGAAACGCTGGCCGCTTGAACTGGATACCCTGTTCAACGTGGTCCAGCCCACCCTGCGGCTGTATCCAACCCACGCTTCCCCATTGCTTGCCAGGCCTGTGAAGAAAGTCAGGCTGCCGTAACGGCTATTGGTCTGTGCCCATAGGCGCCTGCTCTGCACGTCGTAGCCACGTAAATAAAACGTGCTGCCCTCCGTTCGCACGCTGTAGTAGCCGCCGGCGCGGTCCTGGCAGGCCAGCAGCGTGGCACTGCGTGTGCAAAGGGCGAGTGTAGGGCTGGGAGGTATCGCCAACGCACTGCAGGGCAAGGCGAGCATCAGCAGCATGAGGATGCGTTGCACGGTCATCTGGGGCACTGGCGAGCTCTCGTTTGTCAGGAACAGCTTGGCGAAATTGTATTGTTACTTTATAACATTGTGCAATGCATCGTTTCGAATGCTTCTGCCTGTAGAGGTTTGCCATGTCCGATCGCCTTCCCGTCACCGTGCTCTCCGGCTTTCTGGGGGCCGGCAAAAGCACGTTGCTCAACCATGTACTGCGTAACCGCGACAACCTTCGGGTGGCGGTCATCGTCAACGACATGAGTGAAATCAACATTGATGCCAGCGAGGTGCAGCGCAACGTCAGCTTGAACCGTGCCGAAGAAAAGCTGGTGGAAATGAGCAACGGTTGTATCTGCTGCACCTTGCGCGAAGACCTGCTGGAGGAGGTTGCGCGGCTGGCTGAAGAAGGCCGCTTCGATTACCTGCTTATCGAGTCGACGGGTATTTCAGAGCCGCTACCCGTTGCAGAAACCTTCACCTTCCGGGACGAGCAGGGGCGCAGCCTGTCAGACTTGGCGCGGCTGGATACCATGGTCACCGTTGTCGATGGCCTGAATTTCATGGGTGATTATCAAGCTGCCGATAGCCTGGCCAGCCGTGGCGAAACATTAGGCGAGGAAGACGAGCGCTCGATTACCGACCTGCTCATCGAGCAGGTGGAGTTTGCCGACGTATTGTTGCTGAGCAAGATCGACCTGATCAGCCAGGCAGAACGGGAAGAACTCATCGCGATTCTGCGTAGCCTCAACGCCCGGGCGCAGATTGTGCCTATGGTCATGGGCCAAGTCCCATTGGCCTGGATTCTCGACACCGGCCTGTTCGATTTTGACGAGGCAGCGCAGGCGCCGGGCTGGCTGCAGGAACTGCGCGGCGAGCACGTGCCTGAAACCGAGGAATACGGTATCGCCGCCAGCACATGGCAGGCACGGCGCCCGCTTCATCCACAGCGCTTCTTCGACTTTATCCACACCCCTTGGACCAATGGGCGCCTACTGCGCTCGAAAGGCTTCTTCTGGCTGGCCAGTAAATATCAGGAGGCCGGCAGCTGGTCCCAGGCGGGCGGCATGATGCGCCATGGCTTGGCAGGGCGATGGTGGCGATTCGTACCGAAGGATCAGTGGCCAGAGGATGTGGATAACACCGCTGCCATTCTCAAGCACTGGACGCCTGACACCGGCGACTGCCGGCAAGAGCTGGTGTTTATAGGGCAAAACATCGATTTCGATGAATTATCCACAGCGCTGGATGCTTGCTTGCTCACCGATGAGGAGATGGAACTCGGCCCGATGGGCTGGCTGCGGCTGGATGACCCGTTTGGGCCATGGCTAGAGCAGGCCGCCGCATGAATCAGGCCCTTCAGCTTGTGGATATCCGCCAGGCATTCGGCGATTCTCCTCAGATACTGGCGGATGTGCTGCAGGACGGTGTGAACATGTCTGTGTGGCGCAGGCATCTGCCGCCGCAGTTGGAGGACTTCGCCGCAGTCGTGGTGGGCCTTGGCCCATCACTGGCAGACCAGCGCGTGATCGAGGTGGATGAGCACAGGGCGCCGGTACTTGGCGACCTGTTGGCGGAGGCCGCCGACGTGGAGGGTTACGGGGCCTTCGTCGCTGACGTGACATGGTTGGTCGAGGCCTTCACCTGCCTGCTGGGCGCTCGCCGGGTAGGGCTGCGCATTCGCGTGCTTGAAGGGCCGATGTGCCCACGCTTCCATGTGGATAACGTGCCTGTGAGGCTGCTGTGTACCTACTCAGGGCCGGGGAGTGAATGGCTGGATAGTGACACCAACACACGAGAAGACTTATCCACAGCTGCGGTTGATCTGCACAGCATCAAGCGGTTGCATGCGGGTGAGGTGGCATTGCTCAAAGGTGAGAAGTGGCAGGGCAATGAGGGGGCGGGGCTTGTGCACCGATCACCTGCCGGGCCACAGCGCCGCCTGCTGCTCAGCCTTGACTGGCTGGCGTGACGGCGCATAGTGGGCTACCCCAGCCAGCCATAGATCAGCCATGCTCCACGATATCCCCACCCATGTGATTGCAGGCCCCCTGGGGGCCGGCAAGACCACCCTGATCCGCCACTTGCTGGCACAACGGCCTGCGAGCGAGCGCTGGGCAGTGCTGGTGAACGAATTCGGCTTGGTGGGCCTGGACGCCGCTTTGCTGGCCCGCGACGAGGATGGCGTTGCGATAGGCGAAGTGGCTGGCGGTTGTGTGTGTTGCGTGAGTGGTGTGCCTTTCCAGGTTGGTTTGGGTCGTCTTCTGCGTAAGGCCAAGCCCGACAGGCTGTTCATCGAGCCTTCCGGGTTGGGGCACCCGTTGCAGTTGCTCGATCAGCTGAAAAACGAACCTTGGCAGAATGTGTTGACGGTGCAGCCTTTGATCATGGTGGTCGATGCTCGCTATCTGCTGGTGGATGATCTACTTTCGGATGCACAAAGGCGTGCTCTGGCAGCTTGCGAGCTACTGGTAATCAACAAGTCAGACACTGTGGATGAAGATACTAAGCTGTTGATAAATAACGAATTATCAACAGTTAAGCTTGCTTGGGTGGAGCAGGGACGCCTGCCTCTGGCAAACCTTCCACTGCTCAGTAGCGGCGTTATCCAACAGTCACCTGTGGATAACCAGATTGTCGACAATCTGCACGGCAGGCCCCTGGTCGTCTGGGCGGATCCTACACTGCCACTGTCCATGACGCAGCAGGGGGAAGGCGGCTGGAGCATTGGCTGGCGTTGGCACCCGAGCCAGCAGTTTTATCCACAAGCCATCGCAGCCGCGCTGGAGCGCCTGCCGTGGCGGCGAGCGAAGGGGGTTATCCACACTGCGGCTGGTTGGCAGTCTTTTAATGGGCTGGATGGCAGTGTCCCAGCCTGGCAACCCAGCGATTGGCGCACCGATAGCCGTATCGAGTTGATTTTCGATGAACCGCAACCCGAGGCGTCGCTTCAGGCCGTGTTCGCTGCGTGCCGGGTCAGCTGATCAGTTATGCCAGCGGTTATGCTGCTGGCGCCACTGCTGCATTTCGATGACGTTATCGGTGCGCGGCGGCGTCTTGATTTCGAACGGGTAGGGCGCCAGCTCAATTTGCACGCTGTGCGCGCCGAACTGGGTCACGGTCCCTGGGTGGCGCTGCTCGCCGGTCACGGTGAATTCGAACCCATAGATGCGCGCCAGCCGTTTGCGGCCCTTGGCATCGCGCACGAAGGCGATGCGCTTGAGGGCGACCGCATCGTCCAGCAACTCCAGGTCCAGCTTGGCGCAATGCTGCTTGACCCGTTCCAGGGCTTTTTCGCGCAAGCCGTGGTTGTGCCACAGCCAGGCGCCTGCCGTGGCCACCAGCATCAGCAGGAAGAGGTTCTCCAGGGTCAACATTTGCGTATGCTCCAAACAGGTAGATCCAGCTTAACTGCGTCCCTGGCCTGTCGTACAGGTGGCAATCGAGTTCATACTGCGCAGTCTTGAAACCGCTTTGGAACCCCTGCATGAAACGTACTCCGCACCTGCTCGCCATTCAGTCCCATGTGGTGTTCGGCCACGCCGGCAACAGCGCTGCGGTGTTTCCCATGCAGCGTATCGGGGTCAATGTCTGGCCGCTCAATACCGTGCAGTTCTCCAACCACACTCAGTATGGCCAGTGGGCCGGCGAAGTGCTCGCCCCTGCGCAAATTCCTGCGTTGGTGGAAGGCATTTCCAATATCGGTGAGTTGGGCCACTGTGACGCGGTATTGTCCGGTTACCTGGGTAGTGCCGAACAGGGCAGGGCGATTCTGGCCGGTGTGGCGCGCATCAAGGCGGTAAACCCCAAAGCACTGTATGTGTGCGACCCGGTGATGGGGCACCCGGAGAAGGGCTGCAGCGTGCCGCAGGAAGTCAGCCAATTCCTGCTGCAAGAAGCCGTTGGCAAGGCAGATATCCTGTGCCCCAACCAGTTGGAGCTGGACAGCTTCTGCGGGCGCCGCGCGCAGTCCCTGCAGGATTGCGTTGGCATGGCACGCAGCCTGTTGCAACGTGGGCCCAAGGTAGTGCTGGTCAAGCACCTGGCCTACCCGGGGCGTGGCGAAGACCACTTCGAAATGCTGCTGGTAACCGCCGAGCACAGCTGGCACCTGCGCAGGCCTTTGCTGGCGTTCCCGCGTCAGCCGGTCGGGGTTGGCGACCTCACCTCTGGCCTTTTTCTGGCCCGGGTGCTGCTGGGCGACAGTTGGGAGCAGGCCTTCGAATTCGCCGCAGCGGCCGTGCACGAGGTGCTGCTGGAAACCCAGGCATGCGCCAGCTACGAACTGCAGCTGGTGCGTGCCCAGGATCGCATCGCTCACCCTCGGGTACGCTTCGAGGCGCAGCCGCTGGCGTTCTAGGTCGCGTCGGTTTTCAGGTTCTGGTAGCGCTTTTCCAGTTCCTGGCGAATCTCACGGCGCTGCTGGCCTTGCAGGAAGCGGCGCTTTTCTTCGCTGGTTTGCGGCTGGCGCGGCGGGACCGACACCGGCCTGCGGTTGTCATCCACGGCCACCATGGTGAAGAAGCAGCTGTTGGAATGGCGTACCGAGCGCTCGCGGATGTTCTCGGTCACCACCTTGATGCCTACTTCCATGGACGTGTTACCGGTGTAGTTCACCGACGCCAGGAAGGTCACCAGCTCGCCCACGTGCACGGGCTCGCGGAAGATCACCTGGTCGACCGACAGGGTCACCACATAGGAGCCGGCATAGCGGCTGGCGCATGCATAGGCCACCTCGTCGAGGTACTTGAGCAGGGTGCCGCCATGTACGTTGCCAGAAAAGTTGGCCATGTCCGGGGTCATCAGGACAGTCATGCTCAGCTGGGCGTTTCCAGGTTCCATAGTGTGCTCACGGTGTGGTTGCGCTGAATCGGGCAAATGGGGGGCGTTATCTTCAGGCATCGCAGTTCCCCTCTCGTTGAGTTGCCAGGCCAATACGGGACGTCGGTGGGCGCGCGGGCGTCACGCCGATACTGCCATCGGCGGCGGTTTCCCGGCCGATCTGTTTCATCATATTGCACTGGCATTTTGCGCCTAGGTGCAATGTTAACCTGAGTACATCCGTGAACCACGGGCCTTCCAGTGTTCAATACAGTCTGTACTGCTTGCTTGGCTTGCCTCGGCGCAGGCGCGGTCTGCCTGGGTTTTCACCAAATGACGAGAAAAGGAGTATCGCGCCATGCATGCCATCAGCTTCATCCAGGACCTGGCGGTCATCATGCTGGTCGCGGGCGTGGTCACCATCCTTTTTCATCGCCTCAAGCAGCCCGTGGTACTGGGCTATATCGTTGCCGGTTTCATCATCGGCCCGCATACCCCGCCTTTCGGTCTTATCCACGATGAAGACACCATCAAGACCCTGGCCGAACTGGGGGTGATCTTCCTCATGTTCTGCCTGGGGCTCGAATTCAGCTTGCGCAAGTTGTTCAAGGTTGGCGCTACCGCGTTCATCGCAGCCTTCCTGGAAATCGTGCTGATGATATGGATCGGCTTCGAAATTGGCCGCTGGTTTGGCTGGAACACCATGGATTCGCTGTTCCTGGGCGCCATCCTGGCCATTTCTTCAACCACCATCATCGTCAAGGCGCTCAACGACCTGAAGATGAAAAACGAGCGTTTTGCCCAGCTGATCTTCGGCGTGCTGATTGTCGAGGACATTCTGGGCATCGGCATCATTGCGCTGCTTTCGGGTATTGCCGTCAGTGGCACGGTCAGCTCCGGTGAGGTGTTCTCCACCGTTGGCAAGTTGTCGCTGTTCATGATCGTTGCCCTGGTTATCGGCATTTTGCTGGTACCGCGCCTGCTGGCTTATGTGGCCAAGTTCGAAAGCAACGAGATGCTGCTCATCACCGTGCTGGGCCTGTGTTTCGGCTTCTGCCTGCTGGTGGTGAAGCTGGAATACAGCATGGTGCTGGGGGCGTTCCTGATTGGCGCGATCATGGCCGAATCGCGGCAGTTGCTGAAAATCGAGCGCCTGATCGAACCGGTGCGTGACATGTTCAGCGCCATCTTTTTCGTCGCCATCGGCCTGATGATCGACCCGCAGGTACTGATCGATTACGCCTGGCCCATCGTGGTGATCACCTTGGCGGTGGTGCTGGGCAAGATGCTGTCGTGCGGTATGGGGGCCTTCATTGCCGGTAATGATGGGCGCACTTCGCTACGGGTTGGCATGGGCCTTTCCCAGATTGGCGAATTTTCATTCATCATCGCCGCGTTGGGTATGACCCTGCAGGTCACCAGTGACTTTTTGTACCCGGTAGCCGTTGCCGTCTCGGCCATCACCACACTGCTTACTCCCTACCTGATTCGTGCCGCTGACCCGTTGTCGATCAAGCTGGGCAAGGTGGTGCCTGGTCGTCTGGCCAGGGTGCTGTCGTTATATGGCGAGTGGTTGCGCAGCATCCAGCCCCAGGGTGAGGGTGCCATGGTGGCAGCGATGATACGGCGCATCCTCATGCAGGTCGGGGTAAACCTGGCCCTGGTGATCGCCATCTTCTTCAGTGGCGGTTACTTTGCAGGGCGTATCGGTGCCTGGCTCACGCAATGGGTGGGCGATATCAGCCAGCAAAAGGCGATGATCTGGGGGGCGGCGCTGTTGTTGTCGCTGCCCTTCCTGATTGCGGCCTATCGCAAGCTCAAGGCGCTGTCGATGCTGTTGGCCGAGATGGGTGTGAAGCCAGAAATGGCCGGGCGCCATACCCAACGTGTACGGCGTGTGATCGCAGAGGTGATACCGCTGTTGTCGCTGCTGGTGATCTTCCTGCTGCTCTCGGCACTGTCGGCGAGCATTCTGCCTACCAACGAGCTGTTGCTGATTATCGCGGTGGTTGCGGCGGTAGTGGTGGCGTTGCTGTGGCGCTGGTTCATCCGCGTCCATACACGCATGCAGATCGCCTTGCTGGAAACCTTGGAGAACAGCCGGGAGAACACCCACTAACACCGCATGTAGGAGCGAGCAAAGCTCGCGATGCGCCGCCAGAGCGGCGCCCGCCCCATCCCGCCGCCAAGCCCACTCTTACAGGCCAATCACCCGGCCATTGGCTCAGCTTTCCAGCCAGACATCCCGCGCCCAGTGCCACACCGACTCCCAGCTCTCTTCACCGACCAGCTCCTCGTCGGCATCCCACAACACCACCGTGCCGTCCTCTTCAACGCAGTAGTAGTTCTCGCCATCCTGGCACAGCGGGATCAACTCACGCGGTACGCCGGCGTCCCATGCATTGGCAGCGACTTCAGGCAGGTAGGTGTGCGATTGCGGGTCAGTGACCGTAACAGGCTCCAGTGAGCCGTATACAACGTCACTTACGTTCAACAAGAACTCTTTGAACACAAACGGAATGTTGATGAACAGTTGTTCTTCGATCTCGACCAACAATTCCTCATCCGGAAGCTCGAGGGGCACCGGCACTGGCTCGTTGGCTTCACGGAGTTGTTCGATCACTTCTTCCACGGTTCACTTCCTCAGACCTAGATGACAACGCTGCGGGTTATACCCTAGTAGGCCGCTATGACAAAAGCAAAAACCCCGGGGATGGCCCCGGGGTTTTTGGGTGCAGCGTGCGCGGTTAGCCGTTTTGGCGGATACCGGCAACCAGCCATGGCTGGTTATCGCCTTGGGCGCGAACCATGTGCCAGCTTTCGCAGAATGCCTCACCTTGGTCGAAGCGCGAGTTTTTCGACACGCCGCGGAAGGTCAGGGTAGCGTCGGTGCGGTCGGCGCGATCATCAACACCGTCCAGCTGCACTTCGAGGTTGTCGATATAGGTCGACTGGAAGCCATCACCCAGTTCGGCACGCTCGCGCTTGAGGAACTCGAGCATCTGCGGGGTAACGAACTCGCCGATCTTGTCCATTTCGTTGGCATCCCAGTGCTGCTGCAGCGACTGGAAGTGGTTGCGGGCAGCGGCCAGGAAGCTCTGCTCGTTGAACCAGGCTGGCGCGTTGATCACCGGGGCCGCTGCCGCAGCAGGTGCCGCCGAGCCGCCGAAGATGGAGGGCTGCGCAGGCTGGCCGTACACCTCACGCTGCATCGGCGCATGGCCAGGCGCGGCCATTTGTGGCTGCTGCTGGCGACGTCGTGCGGCAATGAAGCGGAACACCAGGAAGGCAATGAGCGCGACGATCAGGAAGTCCATGATCTGGAAGCCCTCGAAGCCGTCGCCCATGAACATGGACGCCAGCAGGCCACCGGCGGCCAGGCCTGCCAGTGGGCCCAGCCAGCGCGAAGCACCGCTGGCAGCTGCCGGTGCACGGCCAGGCGCGGTCGGCGTGGCAGCGGGCGTGGTTGGCGTAGCTTGACGGGTCTGGTGGATAGGCGCGGAGCCCGAGCTCTTGCCACCGCCAAAGCGTTTGGCGTTGGCGTCCAGGCTCAGCGTCAGGCCGACGCAAAGCGCCAGTGCGATGCTAAGAAAACGTTGCATAAGTGGGATATCCCCTGTTGTGGATTGCACGCGCGTCATGGTGCACAGGTTCCTGGGCACATGACCAGCGACATAATGTTTCGAGCTTTTGCCTAAATGTTGCAGGGCCGCACCCGCAAGGGACGGCCCAGGGTTCAGATCGCTTCCAGCTTGGCATACGCCAGCATCAACCACTTGCTGCCTTCGTCGAAATTCACCTGAACCCGCGCCTGGGCGCCTGAACCTTCGAAATTCAGGATCACGCCTTCGCCGAATACCGCGTGCTGCACGCGCTGGCCGAGGTTGAACGAGGTCTGCGGGATGTTGGCGTTGGCGAACAGGTTGCTGCCGGCAGCTGTTTTGGCCCCGCCGAACGGGCGGCTGACGCTGTTGGACAAGCGCACTTCCTGAACCAGGCCTGCCGGAATTTCACGTACGAACCGTGAAACCTTGTTGTAGGTTTCGCTACCGTAAAGCCGACGCGTCTCGGCATAGCTCATGACCAGCTGCCGCATGGCGCGGGTGATGCCCACATAGGCCAGGCGACGTTCCTCTTCCAGGCGCCCGGGTTCCTCCAGGCTCATCTTGTGCGGGAACAGGCCTTCTTCCATGCCCACCAGGAACACGTAAGGGAATTCCAGGCCTTTGGCGCTGTGCAAGGTCATCAGCTGGACGCTGTCTTCATGCTCGTCAGCCTGCGCATCGCCCGCTTCGAGCGAGGCATGGCCGAGGAAGGCGGACAGCGGCGAAAGGTCTGCGTCTTCTTCGGTCGATTCGAAGTTACGCGCCGCGCTCACCAGTTCCTCAAGGTTTTCTACCCGTGCCTGGCCCTTCTCACCCTTTTCTTCCTGGTGATAGATAATCAGGCCCGACTGCTCGATGGTGGTCTGGGTCATGGTGTGCAGCGGCATGTCCGCTACTTTGGCAGCCAACCCTTCGATCAGCTCGATGAACGCGCCAAGTGCACTGGCGGCGCGGCCTTTCAGCGCTTTGGCGGCAATCAGCTGGCACATGGCCTGCCACATTGAAGCCTGGCTGTGACGCGCATGCTCGCGGATGGCCTCGACGGTTTTCTCGCCGATTCCGCGAGGTGGAACGTTGATTACCCGCTCCAGAGCGGCATCGTTGCCCCGGCCCTCGATCAGGCGCAGGTAGGCCATGGCATTCTTGATTTCGGCACGCTCGAAGAAGCGCTGGCCGCCATAGATACGGTAAGGAATACGCTCGCGCAGCAGGGCTTCTTCCAATACCCGCGACTGGGCGTTGGAGCGGTACAGAATGGCGATGTCGCTGCGGGTATTGCCCTGCTTGATCAGGCTTTCGATGGTTTCCACCACGTAGCGCGCTTCATCATGCTCGTTGTAGGCGGCGTACAAGGTGAGCGGTTCGCCTTCACCCATGTCGGTCCACAACTCTTTGCCCAAGCGCCCGCTGTTGTTGGCGATCAAGGCGTTGGCAGCCTTGAGGATGCCGCCTGTGGAGCGGTAGTTCTGCTCCAGGCGGATCAGCTCGGCGTCAGGGAAATCGGCCGTGTACTGGTGGATGTTCTCGATCTTGGCGCCGCGCCAGCCGTAGATCGACTGGTCGTCGTCGCCCACCGCCATCAGGCTGTCGCCGCCGCGCGCCAGCAGGCGCAGCCAGGCGTACTGCACGGCGTTGGTGTCCTGGAACTCGTCGACCAGCACATGGCGGAAGCGCCGTTGGTAGTGCTCCAGCAAACCGGGGTGGTCCCGCCACAAGTCCAGCGCGCGCAGCAGTAGCTCGGAGAAATCGATGACCCCGGCCCGCTCGCACGCCTGCTCGTAGGCGCTGTACACGTCGCGCATGGTGGACAGGAACAGGTCGCCCCCAGGCTGGATATGCTGCGGCCGCAGGCCCTCGTCCTTCTGCCCGTTGATGAACCACTGTGCCTGGCGTGCCGGCCACTTCTGCTCGTCCAGGCCCAGCTCGCGCATTACCCGCTTGACCAGCCGCTGCTGGTCGTCACTGTCGAGAATCTGGAAGTTCTGCACCAGGCCTGCTTCCTGCCAGTGGGCCCGGAGCAAGCGATGGGCCAGCCCGTGGAACGTGCCCACCCACATGCCCGCCGGGTTGATGCCCAGCAGTTGCTCGATCCGGTGGCGCATTTCTGCCGCCGCCTTGTTGGTGAACGTCACCGACAGGATCGAATGCGGCGAGGCCTGCTCTACCTGGATGAGCCAGGCAATGCGATGAACCAGCACGCGGGTTTTACCGGAACCGGCGCCGGCAAGCACCAGTTGACGCCCGACCGAGGCGGCTACGGCCTGGCGTTGGGCATCGTTGAGGGAGTTCAGCAGGAGGGAGAGGTCGTCTGTGTGCATCCCGCCATTCTAGGGGGAGGCTGACCCGGGGGCAAACGCCTACTGTATGAATATTCACCCCGGCCGACGGCCAGCGGTGGGAAGCCAGGCGGCAGCCGTATGCCACCTGGCTGGCCGTATCAATCGCAGGCCTGGGTCGCCTCGATCTCAACCTTCAACGAGCCGTCGGAATGGATGATTTCCACGATGCTCCATGGGCAAGCGCCCTCGCGAACGTACTCGACGGTTTTTTCCGTCATGACGGCCAAACTGGTTTCCCCGGTATCGACCAGTTGCAGGTGCAAAACTTCCCAGCCCCCGTAGTGGCGAATTTCAGGTACGACGAGTACGGGTTCAAACGCTGGGCTGGGTACGGTGACTGTGCCACTTACACGGAAGCTTTGTTTGCCCCCTGCGGTCTGGTTGTAGGCGACGAAGTCGGTGCATTTAGTCATGGGGTAGCTCCTGGATGGATTGAAAGTAGCGCCTGAGCGCGTCGCTACTTTCCCCCAGTCATGGTGAAGCTTGGATTTGGCAATGCTTCACCCGTGCCAGGTTCTGCCATGACGGGCCAGCAGGCTGTTGGCCTGCTCCGGCCCGTTGTTGCCGGCCGCATAGTGGCGGGGCGCCTGGAAGTGCTCTTCCCAGCCCGCGATGATCGGGTCCACCCACGCCCAGGCGGCTTCCACTTCATCACGGCGCATGAACAGCGTCGAGTCCCCCTCCAGCACATCCAGCAGCAGCCGCTCGTAGGCTTCCCAGCGGCGGGTCTGGCTGAACACCTGGGCCAGGTTCAGGTTCAGGTCTACCGGCTCCAGCCGCATGCCCTTCCCAGGGGTCTTGGTCATCATGCGCAGGCTGATGCGCTCGTCCGGTTGCAACTGGATCAGCAACTGGTTGACCTGGCCACCGTTGAACAGCTCATGGGGTACCGGCTTGAACTGGATGACGATCTGCGAAGAGCGCCGCGCCATGCGCTTGCCTGTGCGCAGGTAGAACGGCACGCCAGCCCAACGCCAGTTGTCGATGTGCGCCTCGATCGCGACAAAGGTTTCCGTGTCGCTATCGTTATCCACATCCTTTTCGAAGTAATAGGCCATCACTTCCTGGCCGCCGATATGCCCGGCACCGTACTGGCCGCGTACGGTCTTGTCCTGCACATCCTGCCCGGTGATCGGTTTCAGAGCGCGCAGAATCTTCACCTTTTCGTCACGCACCGCTTCTGCCTCGAACTGCGCCGGGGGCTCCATGGCCACCAGGCATAGCAGCTGCAACAGGTGGTTCTGCAGCATGTCGCGCGTCGCCCCCGCGCGGTCGTAGTAGCCGCCGCGGTTTTCTACCCCCAGGGTTTCTCCCACGCTGATCTGCACGTGGTCGACCTGGCTGTTGCGCCATACCGGCTCCAGCAGGGCGTTGGCAAAGCGCAGGGCCATGAGGTTCTGCACGGTTTCTTTGCCCAGGTAATGGTCGATGCGAAACACCTGGCGCTCTTCGAACACTGCACCGATCGACTCGTTGATGGCTGTGGCCGATGCCAGCGAATGGCCGATGGGTTTTTCCAGCACGATGCGCGCTTCACTGTCAGCCAGCCCGGCGATGCGCAGGTGCGTGGCGATAGGCACGAACAGCGAGGGCGCCGTGGCCAGGTAGAAGATACGTGTCAGCCCCCCGGGCTCACCCAGGTAGCGTGCCAGGCGGCCGAAGTCTGCACTTTGCGAGGCATCCATGGCGAAGTAGTCCAGGCGTGCGCAAAAGCGCCGCCAGATTTCATCGTCGAATTCGCTACGGGCAATTTGCGCGCGGCAGTGGCGCTCGGCGAGCTTGAGGTAGTCGTTGCGTGGCAGTTGTCGCCTGGCCAGGGCGATGACCCTGACGGCCGGGTCCAGGCGAGCCTCGCGAAACAGGTGGTAGAGCGCCGGGAGCAATTTGTGCAGGGCCAGATCGCCAGTGCCGCCGAAGACCAGAATGTCGCAAGGAATAGTCAAACCACCACGCTCCACGTTCGTTTAACTGGGCGGGTTGGCGTCCATGTAGTATAACTACAAGAAAGCTACAACCCGGCCAGCCGATCATAACCGAGTCCAGCCCGTGAATCTGTTGCAACATATCGCCCAATCGCGCCACCTGCTGCGCAAATCGGAACTGAAAGTGGCCGACCACGTGCTGCTCGACCCGGCTGCCGTGATGCACAGCTCCATGGCCGACCTGGCGCACAGCGTCGGTATCAGCGAACCGACCATCGTACGTTTCTGCAGGGCCATTGGGTGTACGGGTTTTCAGGACCTCAAGCTCAAGCTGGCGCAGAGCCTGGCCGCTGGGGCCAGTTTTGGGCAGTTTGCCATTCACGAAGACGATTCCGTCGCTGACTACAGCCTCAAGATCTTCGACACCACCCTGCATACCCTGATGGAGGTGCGCGAGCACCTCGACCCGCACGCGCTGCAGCAGGCGGTAAGTGCCATGGCCCAGGCACAGCGTGTGGAGTTTTACGGCTTTGGTGCGTCCGGTGCGGTAGCGGCGGATGCTCAGCACAAGTTCTTTCGCTTGCTGCTAAGCGCGGCGGCGTACTCCGACCCGCACATGCAGGCGATGTCGGCCGTCACGCTCAAGCCAGGTGACGTGGCAGTGTGCATTTCCCAGTCGGGCCGCTCCAAAGACCTGTTGATCACTGCCAACCTGGTACGCGAGAGCGGTGCCAACCTGATCACCCTGTGCCCCAGCCAGACCCCGCTGGCCGAGCTGTCCACGGTCAATTTGGCCATCGACGTGCACGAAGACACCGAAATCTACACCCCGCTCACCTCACGTATCGCCCACCTGGTGGTCATCGACGTGCTGGCCATGGGCGTTGCCATGGCGCGAGGGCCCAGCCTGGTCAACCACCTCAAGAGCGTGAAACGCAGTTTGCGCAGCCTGCGCCTGTCGCCCAAATCGATCAAGGCGACCGACGACTGAGCAGCACCCTGCGCGCCTGTTCAGCCAGGCAGCGCTGTGCCGGACGGCACTGCCCTGAGGGGTAAAAATTCACGATTCTGTCACCATTCCGGCGCAAAACCGTAAACCCGCTGGGCCAGTCTGAAACTCCCGCATCCTACCAGGGAGACAGGCAATGGCTCGTGACCACGACGGTATCTACCAACCCAACGCCAAAGCTCGCAAGCAGCAGGAAAAGGACCAGCGCCGCATGGAATACCGCCGCGCGATCGAAAGCTACTGCGATCAGCGTCAGCTGCTGCGCGACCTGGTGGATTACCCCGAACTGCAAGAACTCACGGTGTGGCAGGCGTCGGCGGCAAGCGCCCCGAAAAACGCTCAACCAGGCCGCTGATCAGCGTTCGTTCACTGCGGATGAATGCCTGGAAGGCAAGCGCCACTGGGGATTGCCGCTTGGCCTTGGACTGCACCACGCACCAGCTGCGGTACAACGGCAGTTCTTCTACCGGCAGTTCCGCGAGCGCCCCGGTAGCCAGTTCAAGGTTGACTGCATGCCGGGTCAGCAGGGCGATGCCCAGGCCGGCGATCACGCACTCGCGCTGGGCGTCGGCTGATGCCACCTCCAGGGTCTGGGTGAAGTGCACGCGCTTTTCCTTGAAGTATTCTTCGCAAGCCCTGCGGGTTCCCGACCCCTGCTCGCGGATCAGCAGCGTATGAGGCTCCAGGTCTTGCAGGCGCAACTGCGCCAGCTTGCACAGCGGGTGATCGGGCGGGGCCACGGCAATGATCGGGTTATTGAGGAAAGGCAGGAACTCAAGGCCCATGTCCTGCGGCACCATGGACATGATGATCAGGTCGTCGCGGTTGTCGGAAAGGCGCCGGATGGCCTGGGCACGGTTGACCACCGTCAAGGTCAGGTTCACCTCCGGGTGACGCTGCTTGAAAGCGGCGAACAAGTGTGGAACGAAGTACTTGGCACTGGACTCGATGGCCAGTTTCAACTGCCCCTGCAATGACCCCTGCATGTCCGACAGTTGCATGTCCAGGCTCTCCAGCCGCCCGAAAATGTCATGGCTGGCGCGCTGCAAGGCTTCGGCGGCCTCGGTCAGGTACAACTTCTTGCCCACGTATTCGAACAAGGGCTGCCCGATGAGCTCTTCCAGCTGGCGTATCTGTAGACTTACGGCGGGTTGCGTCAACGCCATTTCTTCTGCGGCGCGGCTGTAAGACCGCAGGTCGCACACCTCATTGAAGATCTGTAATTGACGCAATGTCATACGCATCAAGGACTTACGCATTTTATTAGGCTCTTGGGCAATACCTTGTTACTTCACTATAAGCTTTTGCTAATACTGCCTCTAACAAATATTGATTTTTGTTTATCAACCTACAGCGCTAGGGTGAAAGTGCGACTGGCCAGCAACGCCTGGCCACGCGCCGACCGGTAGAACCGGCTCGACTGTTCCTACGGCTTTGGGAAGACTCCAGTGATAAAAAAAATCCTGATCGCCAACCGGGGTGAAATTGCGGTTCGGATCGTGCGCGCCTGCGCCGAGATGGGCATCCGCTCGGTAGCGATCTTTTCCGACGCCGACCGGCACGCCCTGCATGTGAAGCGCGCCGACGAAGCCCACAGCATTGGTGCTGAGCCGCTGGCCGGCTACCTGAACCCGCGCAAGCTGGTGAACCTGGCGGTGGAAACCGGCTGTGATGCGCTGCACCCGGGTTATGGTTTTCTGTCGGAAAACGCCGAACTGGCGGAAATCTGTGCAGAGCGTGGCATCAAGTTCATCGGCCCGGCCGCCGACGTGATTCGCCGCATGGGCGACAAGACCGAAGCGCGTCGCACCATGATCGCGGCGGGGGTACCGGTAACCCCGGGTACCGAAGGCAACGTGGCCGACATCCACGAAGCCCTCAGCGAGGGTGAGCGCATCGGTTACCCGGTGATGCTCAAGGCGACCTCCGGTGGCGGCGGGCGTGGCATCCGCCGCTGCAACAGCCGCGAAGAGCTGGAACAGAACTTCCCGCGGGTCATCTCCGAGGCCACCAAGGCATTCGGTTCGGCCGAAGTGTTTCTGGAGAAGTGCATCGTCAACCCCAAGCACATCGAGGCGCAGATCCTCGGTGACAGCTTCGGCAACGTGGTGCACCTGTTCGAGCGTGACTGCTCCATTCAGCGCCGCAACCAGAAGCTCATTGAAATCGCACCCAGCCCACAGCTCACGCCTGAGCAGCGCGCCTACATCGGCGACCTGGCCGTGCGCGCAGCCAAGGCAGTGGATTACGAGAACGCCGGTACCGTCGAGTTCTTGCTGGCCGATGGCGAAGTGTATTTCATGGAAATGAACACGCGGGTGCAGGTAGAGCACACCATCACTGAAGAAATCACCGGCATCGATATTGTTCGCGAGCAGATCCGCATCGCCTCCGGCCTGCCTTTGTCGGTGAAACAGGAAGACATCCAGCACCGCGGCTACGCGTTGCAGTTCCGGATCAACGCCGAGGACCCGAAAAACAACTTCCTGCCCAGCTTCGGCAAGATCACGCGTTATTACGCCCCCGGTGGCCCTGGCGTGCGTACCGACACGGCCATTTACACGGGCTACACCATTCCGCCGTTCTACGATTCCATGTGCCTGAAACTGGTGGTGTGGGCGTTGACCTGGGAAGAAGCCATGGACCGCGGCCTGCGGGCCCTGGACGACATGCGCGTGCAAGGCGTGAAGACCACCGCCGCGTACTACCAGGAAATCCTGCGCAACCCGGAATTCCGTAGCGGCCAGTTCAACACCAGCTTTGTCGAAAGCCACCCTGAACTGACCAACTACTCGATCAAGCGCAAACCCGAAGAGCTGGCCCTGGCCATCGCCGCCGCCATCGCCGCCCACGCCGGCATCTGAATGCAGGGGCAAGCTGCGAGCGGCACGCTGCAAGTAGAAGCGAATCAGCTTTTCTTGCGGCTTACCGCTACGAGCTTGCCGCTAAAAGGAGATAACAATGTCCAAGAAAATCCACGTAACCGATACGATCCTGCGCGACGCCCACCAGTCTTTGCTGGCGACCCGCATGCGTACCGAAGACATGCTGCCGATCTGCGACAAGCTCGACAAGGTTGGCTACTGGTCGCTGGAAGTCTGGGGTGGTGCCACCTTCGACGCCTGTGTGCGCTTCCTCAAGGAAGACCCCTGGGAGCGCCTGCGCAAGCTACGCGCCGCCCTGCCCAACACGCGTTTACAGATGCTGCTGCGCGGCCAGAACCTGCTGGGTTACCGCCACTACAGCGATGACGTGGTCAAGGCGTTCGTGGCCAAGGCTGCTGTAAACGGCATCGATGTATTCCGCATTTTCGACGCCATGAACGACGTGCGTAACCTGCGCGTGGCCATCGAAGCGGTCAAGGCGGCGGGCAAGCATGCCCAGGGCACCATCGCCTACACCACCAGCCCTGTGCACACCATCGAAGCCTTCGTGAACCAAGCCAAGCAGATGGAAGCCATGGGCTGCGACTCGGTGGCAATCAAGGACATGGCAGGCCTGCTGACACCGTTCGCCACGGGCGAACTGGTCAAGGCATTGAAAGCCGAACAGTCGTTGCCGGTGTTCATTCATTCCCACGACACTGCAGGCCTGGCTGCCATGTGCCAGCTCAAGGCTGTGGAAAACGGCGCCGACCATATCGACACGGCCATCTCCAGCTTTGCCTGGGGCACCAGCCACCCGGGTACTGAATCGATGGTCGCCGCGCTCAAGGGCAGCGAGTTCGACACTGGCCTAGACCTTGAGCTGCTGCAGGAGATCGGCCTGTATTTCTACGCCGTGCGCAAGAAGTACCACCAGTTCGAAAGCGAATTCACCGCCGTGGACACCCGCGTGCAGGTCAACCAGGTGCCGGGTGGCATGATTTCCAACCTGGCCAACCAGTTGAAGGAGCAGGGCGCCCTCAACCGCATGAGCGAAGTGCTCGCCGAGATCCCGCGTGTGCGTGAAGACCTGGGCTTCCCGCCGCTGGTCACGCCAACCTCGCAAATCGTCGGCACCCAGGCGTTCTTCAACGTGCTGGCCGGCGAGCGCTACAAAACCATCACCAACGAGGTGAAGCTTTACCTGCAAGGCGGTTACGGCAAGGCACCTGGCGTGGTGAACGAGCAACTGCGCCGCCAGGCCATCGGCAGCGAAGACGTGATCGACGTGCGCCCGGCCGACCTGTTGAAGCCGGAAATGGCCAAGCTGCGCACCGAGATCGGTGCCTTGGCCCGCAGCGAAGAGGACGTGCTGACCTTCGCCATGTTCCCGGACATCGGGCGCAAGTTCCTTGAAGAGCGCGAGGCCGGCACGCTCACCCCAGAAGCGTTGCTGCCCATTCCTGTGGCTGGCGCCGTCGCTGCCCCGGGTGGCGAGGGTGTGCCCACCGAGTTCGTCATCGACGTGCACGGTGAAACCTACCGGGTGGATATCACCGGGGTCGGCGTCAAGGCCGAAGGCAAGCGCCACTTCTACCTGTCGATTGATGGCATGCCCGAAGAGGTGGTGTTCGAGCCTTTGAACGAGTTCGTCGGTGGTGGCGGCAGCAAGCGCAAGCAAGCCAGCGCACCCGGCCACGTCAGCACCACCATGCCTGGCAACATCGTCGATGTGCTGGTGAAGGAGGGTGACACGGTCAAGGCTGGCCAGGCTGTATTGATCACCGAAGCCATGAAGATGGAAACCGAAGTGCAGGCGGCCATCGCCGGCAAGGTCGTGGCTATTCACGTGGCCAAGGGCGACCGCGTCACGCCCGGCGAGATCCTGATCGAAATCGAGGGCTGATACACGCCCGGGGCTGTAATGGTTTACCTCTGGGGAGCGCATGCTCCCCTTTTTTTCGGTCGCACGGCCTACCCCGAAGCGTGCAGGGCAGTGAAACCAACCCTCAGCCTCTACGGCACACTTCGAGCGTTTCAACCTGGCCTTGCGGTTGTTGGTTTGCATCCCCCAACCATCGCTCGAACCCTGCAGCCACCGCCGGCCATTCATCGTCGGTAATCGAGTACCACGCCGTATCGCGGTTGTGGTCTTTCACCACCAGATGCTTGCGGAACACCCCTTCGAAGGTGAAGCCGAAGCGCTCGGCCGCGCGCTTGGAGCGGGCGTTGGCGTTGTTGCACTTCCACTCCAGGCGCCGGTTGCCCAGTGCGAAACCCAGCTTGCCCAGCAGGTAAACCGCCTCGGTGCCTTTGGGGGTGCGCTGCATGGCCGCGCCGAAGGCGATGTGGCCTATTTCGATGCGGCCATGATCGGGCACGATCGACATCAGGCTGAGGATGCCCTGTGCCTGCCCGTTGCGGCGGTCGATGACGGTATAGAACAACGGGTCGGTACCGGCCGCATTGGCTTGCAGCCAGCGGTCAAAGGCACCGCGCTCGGTGAAGGGGCCGTAGGGCAGGTAATCCCAGAGGGAGGGGTCTGCCCCGGGGCCTTGCAGCACCTGCCACAGGTCATCGCCATGGCGCGCTGGGGCGAGCTTTTCCAGGCGCACGAAGCGGCCTTCGAGGGTGTCGGCCTTGGGTATCGCGGCCGGTTTCCAGTTCAAGGCATCAGTCATGGTTGCCCTCCAGCCCTTTGCGAAATTGGATGAAGCCAGAGCGTTCGGCCACCTGCTGGTACAGGCTGATGGCCGTGGCATTGGTTTCGTGGGTGAGCCAGTGCACCTTGATGCAGTTATCGGCCTTGGCCGCCGCATACACATGCTCGATCAAGCGGCGGCCGATACCCAGGCCGCGCTGGGCGCTGTCGACGTAGAGGTCCTGCAGGTAGCAGGCGTTCTCGATGCTCCAGTTGGAGCGGTGATAGATCCAGTTGACCATGCCGACAGCCTTGCCATCGGCCCAGGCCAAGGCCGAGTGGGTGGGCTCGTTGGGGTCGAGCAGGCGCTGCCAGGTGCTGAGGCTGACCGGGTCTGCCACCTCGGACTCGTAGAAGCACAGGTAGGCCTGCCACAGTTCAAGCCAGGCTGCATGGTCTTGGGCGGTTACAGGGCGCAGGGTAACGCTGGTCATGGGCGATGCCTTCCTTAGAGGTGGCGCATGTGCGCCGCCAGTTGGTTGTCGAGAGGGTCGGGGCTGGCGCTCAGTGCCTCACGCACGCCAGCAATGTCCTGCGGCGGGCGGTTCTGGCTGAGCTTGCGAGCACCTTGCATGCGGCTGATGGGCAGGCGCACGCCGACGATGGCCTTGAGCATGCTGGCCAGGTAATCAGCCGGTGCGTCGCTGACGCGCCAAGGCATGCTGGCGCCTTGTTCATGCAGGTCGGTGAGCCGGCTGACGATCGCCAGCAGCGGCTCGGGCTTGTGGATAACTTCGGCGGTGCCGTAGGCATGCACAGCCAGGTAATTCCAGGTAGGGACGACCTTGGGGTTGGCCTGCTTGCTGGGATAGAAACCGGGGCTAACGTAGGCATCGGCACCCGGGAACACCAGCAGCGCCTCGCTTGCCTGGGCCAAATCCTGCCATTGGGGGTTGGCCCGTGCCAGGTGGGCATACACGGTACCCAATTCACCTTCTGCCGTTTCGATCAGCACAGGCAGGTGGGTAGCCAGCAAGCCATGTGGGCCATGGGTGACCAGAATGGCCAGGCGTGTAGCCAGCATCGCTGTGTGCAACTGTGCAACATCGTGCTCTTGATGAGGCTTGCTGGAGTACATGCTCGGTTTCCTTATGCAATGGTGCCATCCTAGGCAGATGATTGGCTCCGGGTAAGAGCCATTACCTGCAAATTTCAAAGGTCCAATGCATGAGTGAAATTCGCCGCCCTCCGTTACCGTTCGACCCCACGGGCATCACCCTGGACCGTAGCCGTGGGCTGAGCCGGCAGTTGTACCAGGCGCTGCGGATTCGCGTGCTCGATGGCCGCCTTGGCAGTGGCACACGCCTGCCGGCCACTCGTGAACTCGCCGCCATGCTGGCCCTGTCGCGTAACAGCGTGGTGCGTGCCTATGATCAACTGTATGCAGAAGGCTACATCGAGAGCCGGGTTGGGGACGGTACCTACGTCAGCCAGCTGCCAAAACTGTCCACACAGTTGTCCACAGGGTTATCCCAGTGCTTATCAACAGGTTTATCCACAAAATCAACGTCTGACACTGATGATTTATCCAGTTCAGGCACCAGTAATGGGCCTTTGCAGCGGCTGAAAAATCATCACTTGGTGCCACCCCCGGAGGGCGCACCCAAGGCATTTCGTTTGGGCCTGCCTGCCTTCGACCTTTTCCCGTTCGGCGTCTGGGCCAAGCTGCAGGCGGGTTTCTGGCGTAACCCCGACCCTGCAAAGCTGGGCTACGGCAACCCTGCAGGTGAGCGTGAGCTGCGTGAGTTGATCGCGGCCTACCTGCGCAGTTCAAGGGGCCTTGTGTGCACTGCTGAACAAATTGTGATCACCAGTGGTGCGCAGCAAGCCATCAGCCTTTGTGCACAGCTGCTGTTGCAGCCGGGTGAGGCCGTGGCTGTGGAAAACCCGGGCTATCGCGCAGCGGGGCATGCCTTTGCGTTGGCGGGTGCGCGTTTGTACGGCGTGGCGGTGGATGAGGAAGGGGTCGCCTGCGATCAGCTTGAGCAATGGCCGGCGTGCCGCCTTGCCTATGTAACCCCGGCGCATCAGTACCCCACCGGCGTCACCATGAGCCTGGCCCGACGCCTGCAGTTGCTTGCCTGGGCGGAGCGCAATCAGGGCTGGATCATCGAAGACGATTATGATGGGGAATACCGCTACAGCGGTGCCCCCTTGGCTCCGCTTGCCGCCTTGGACACACAGGGGCGGGTGCTGTACGTCGGCACTTTTGGCAAGATTGCCTTCCCGGCGTTGCGCATGGGCTACCTGGTATTGCCCCCACCGCTGGCACAAGCGTTCGGGCAGGCCAAGGCGTTGGCTGTGCGCCATTCAGAAGTGAGTTCGCAATGTGTGATGGCGCAGTTCATGGCCCAAGGGCACTTCCAGCGGCACGTTCGCCGCATGCGCAAGGCCGCGCTCAGCCGGCGCAACATGCTCAAGGCCGGTTGGCCTGTGGATATTCCCGGTTTGGCAGCAATGCCCGACGTGTCGGCAGGGTTACACGTAAAGGTGGATGTGGATAACTTCGCCCGTGAGCAGGCTCTGGTTGCCAAAGCCCGTTCAGCCGGGGTCGAGGTGACGCCGCTCAGCAACTTCTGGTTGGGCGACAGCACGGTGCCTGTTGATAAGCGGGCAGGGCTGGTGCTGGGGTTCGCAGCAGTACCGGAAGGGGAGATCGCCGATGCGCTGATGCGCCTGCGCAGAGCGTGGCGAGCCTGAGACTCGCCACGGTTTCCCGCTCCCAAAGGCCCGCGCCGTCAGGTGCCGGACTTGATCCGCGTCCAGGCCCGTGTCCGCGCACGTTCAGCATCGCGAGCGAGCGGGGTGAGCGTATACAGCTTGGCCATGGCCTCTGCAGTCGGGTACAGGTTGGGGTTGTTGCGGATGGCAGGGTCCACTTTGTCGGTCGCATCCTTGTTCGGGTTGGGGTACCCGACAAAGTCGCTGATCGGCGCAATCACCTCAGGGCGCAGCAGGTAGTTGATGAACGTGTAGGCATCCTCGGGGTTGGCCGCGTTCTTCGGAATCGCCAGCATGTCGAACCAGATCGGCGCGCCTTCCTTCGGCAGGCGCATGTCCACGACCACGCCGTTCTTGGCCTCGCGTGCGCGGTTGGCGGCCTGGGAGAAGCTGCCGCTGTACCCGACCGCCACGCAGATATCGCCATTGGCGATGTCAGCCATGTACTTGGAAGAGTGGAAGTAGGTGATGTACGGGCGGATCTTCAGCAGCAGCGCCTGAGCCTTCGCGTAGTCCGCAGGTTTGTCGCTGTTGGGCGGCAGGCCCAGGTACTGCAGGGCCAACGGCAGGATTTCCGACGGTGAGTCGAGCAGTGCCACGCCACATTGCTTGAGCTTGGCGATGTTCTCTTCCTTGAAGATCAGGTCCCAGCTGTCTACCGGCGCGTTGTCACCCAGCGCCGCCTTGACCTTGGCCGGGTTGAAACCGATGAGTACGGTGCCGTACATGTAGGGCACTGCAAACTGGTTACCAGGGTCGTTGGCCTCGATCAGTTTCATCAGGGCCGGGTCAAGGTGTTGCCAGTTGGGCAACTTGCTGCGGTCCAGTGGCTGAAACACCCCGGCCTCAATCTGCTTGGCCAGAAACACGTTCGAGGGCACCACCACGTCATAGCCGGAATTACCGGTCAGCAGCTTGGCCTCAAGGGCTTCATTGGTATCGAAGATGTCATAGATCAGTTTCACGCCGCTGTCCTGCTGGAAGCCGGTCAGGGTCTGAGGCGTGATGTAGTCGAACCAGTTGTACACCCGCAGGGTGCGCTGTTCGGCCTGCGCGTGCAGTGCGCCGGCGAATAGCGATGCAGCGACCAACGGGGCGAGCAGGTGCTTTAGACGGATCATGGCCGGGCTCCAGGCTGGGCGCGCTGGAAGCCTTCCAGCACATTGACTGCGTTGATGCCGATTTCCTCGACGGCATAGCCACCTTCCATCACGAACAAGGTGGGCTTGCCCAGCTGGGCAATACGCTTGCCCATCTCCAGGTAGTCGGGGCTGTCGAGCTTGAATTGCGAAATGGGGTCATCCTTGAAGGTGTCCACACCCAGCGAGACCACCAGCACCTCGGCGTCGTAGCCGGCGATGCGCTGGCAGGCGTCTTCCAGGGCGGTGCTCCAGGCAGCCCAGTCACTGCCGGCAGGCAGGGGGTAGTTGACGTTGCAGCCTTCGCCTGCGCCCTCGCCGGTTTCATCGGCATAGCCCAGAAAATAGGGGAATTCGTCCTGCGGGTCGCCGTGGATCGATGCGAAGAACACGTCGCTACGGTGGTAGAAGATGTCCTGGGTGCCGTTGCCATGGTGGTAGTCCACGTCCAGGATGGCGACCTTGCGCCGGCCCTGGTCAAGAAACGCCTGGGCGGCGATAGCGGCGTTGTTGAGGTAGCAGTAGCCGCCCATGACCTCACCGGCCGCGTGGTGCCCTGGCGGGCGGCACAGCGCAAAGGCTGCGTGCGCGCCTTGCTGAATCGCCGCCTGGGCAGTCAGGGCAACCTGCGCAGCGCTGTAGGCGGCCTGCCAGGTGCCGGCGGTAATTGGGGCGCCGGCGTCGAAGCTGTAGTAGCCCAGTTCGCCGTGCAGGCCTGTGGGCTTTACTTGGCGCAGGGTACGGGCGGGCCAGGTAAACGGCAGCAGGTCGCCTTCCTGCCCCAGCGCGGCCCAGCGTGCCCAGGCGCCCTCGAAGAAGGCCAGGTATTCGGCACTGTGAACCCTCAGCAGAGGCGCCCGCCCATGGTCGGTGGGCGGCTGAATGGCGCCGAGGTTGCGCTTTTTGACCTGCTCCAGCACATGGTCGGCCCGCGATGGCATTTCGAAACAGGGCATCAGCTTGCCATCGATCAGCTCGCAGCGGCCATGGTGCAGGCGGTGGTCATCGGAATAGATCGTCAGCATTGTTGTTCTCCGGTAAGGACTGGCGTGGGCCAATTGTCACGGGCTGCCCAGTGCGCGAGAACGACCCAAATGGCCAAAAGGGGATCGATGTGGCCAAGTGCTGTGGCCTGTTAGGGCCTGCTACGCACACGTCAGCCGCGAAACTGGCTGGGTGCTACACCACTCCAGCGCTGGAACGCATGCCGGAAGCTGGCGGTTTCACTGAAGCCAAGGGCTTCGGCAATCCGGTAGATGGGCATTTGCTCGTCGGCCAGCAACTGCTTGGCCCGCTCGAAGCGCAACTCGTCGAGCAACTGTTGATAACTGCTACCCAGCGCCTGCAAATGGCGGCGCAGGGTGCGTGACGAGCAGTTCATTTGCCGGGCCAGCCCTTCCAGGCCGGGTGCTGCGGCCAGTTGTTGCGCCAGCAGGTGGCGGATCCGCCCAAGCCAGGCCTGCCGGCCGGTGAATTCCAGGTTCAGGCGCCGGCAACGCTCGCTCATGGCCTTGTGGGTAATGGGGTCGGCCAGCGGCAGCGGTGTATCCAGCCAGCGTTTGTCGAAGCCAAAGGCATTGCCTGCTGCGGCGAAGATGACGGGGCACTGGAAGGCATCGGTGTACAGGGCGTGATAAGCGGGCCGAGGATGTTCGAAGCGGGTGCCGACCAGTGGCAGGGTACGGCCCAGCAGGTCGTCGCAGATGACCTTCAGCGATACCAGGCAGAACTCTGCGTTGAACGCGCTCAGCGCCGGGCTATCGTGATAATCGCTGGCGATGAGCCAGATGCGCTGGCCGTCTTCCTGCAAGCGCAACTTGAAAACTGTTCCCAGCAGTGCCGGATATTGCAGGGCCAGGCGCAAGGCGTCACCCAAAGTGGCACTGGAGAGCAGGGCGTAACCCAGCATCCCGTAGCTGGACACATGCATGCGCCGGCCCAGTTCAAGGCCGATGTCCTGCCGCCTGGCCACGGCATTGGCACACACCTGCAGCTCTTGCTGGGTGGTGATACGGGCATCGGCATGCCCCAGGTCTGCCGGGCCGATGCCGCTGCCGGCCAGCAGCGCAGAGGCCTCGCAACCGTCTGCCTGGAAGACGTTGAGGATCAGCGAAACCGCATTCAGGGTGGTCAGGTGGCTGTGCAGCATGCTGGGCGATCCCGTCGGGCTGGAGCGCATTCCAGAGCAAGTTGCGTGCCGGTTCAGGCAAAAAAAAACCCAGGGCAAGCGCCCCGGGCTAGGTAAAGGTTGAGAGGTGTCTAGTCCCTCGACCTGGTGAGACTGTTTACAGCCGCGGTTACGCTTTCAGCGGAACCAGGCGGGGGGCGATCATGTTTTCCGGGCGCAGGATGTCGTCGAGCATCGCGTCGTCCAGCAGCTTCTCTTCGCGCACCAGTTCCAGCACGCCGCGGCCTGTTTCCAGGGCAACACGGGCGATACGGGTGGCGTTTTCGTAACCGATGTACGGGTTCAGTGCAGTGACCAGGCCAATGGAGTGCTCGACCAGTTCACGGCAGCGCTGTTCGTTGGCGGTGATGCCGACGATGCAGTGCTCGCGCAGCATGTCCATGGCGCGCTGGAGCAGGCGGATCGAGTCGAAGATCTTGTAGGCGATCAGCGGCTCCATCACGTTCAGCTGCAGCTGGCCACCCTCGGCCGCGACGGTCAGTGCCAGGTCGTTGCCCATGATGGCGAAGGCGACTTGGTTGACGGCTTCCGGAATGACCGGGTTGACCTTGCCCGGCATGATCGAGCTGCCTGGCTGGCGAGCCGGCAGGTTGATTTCGTTGATGCCGGTGCGTGGGCCGCTGGACAGCAGGCGCAGGTCGTTGCAGATCTTCGACAGCTTGACCGCGGTACGTTTGAGCATGCCCGAGAACAGTACGAAGGCACCCATGTCGGAGGTGGCCTCGATCAGGTCGGCGGCTGGCACCAGCGGCTGGCCGCTGATGGTTGCCAGGCGCTGCACGGCCAGGGCCTGGTAGCCAGGGTCGGCGTTGATGCCGGTGCCGATGGCGGTACCACCCAGGTTGATTTCGGTGAGCAGTTCCGGTGCCAGCGAGCGCAGACGCTGCAGGTCTTCGGTCATGGTGGTGGCGAAGGCACGGAATTCCTGGCCCAGGGTCATCGGTACAGCGTCCTGCAGCTGGGTACGGCCCATCTTCAGTACGTGGTCGAACTCCTTGCCCTTGGCGGCAAAGGCCTGGATCAGGCTTTCGAGGCTGGCCAGCAGTGCGTCATGACCCAGCAGCAGGCCCAGGCGGATGGCCGTGGGGTAGGCGTCGTTGGTCGACTGCGCCATGTTCACGTCGTTGTTGGGGTGCAGGTACTTGTACTCACCCTTTTGGTGGCCCATGGCCTCCAACGCGATGTTTGCGATGACTTCGTTGGCGTTCATGTTGGTAGAAGTACCAGCACCGCCCTGGATCATGTCCACCACGAACTGCTCGTGGTAGTCGCCCTTGATCAGGCGTGCACAGGCTGCGCTGATGGCAGCGTGCTTGGCATCGCTCAGGTGACCCAGCTCACGGTTGGCGTCGGCAGCTGCCTGCTTGACCATGGCCAGTGCCACGACCAGCTTGGGGTAGTGCGACAGCGGAACACCGGAGAGGTGGAAGTTGTTGGCAGCGCGCAGGGTCTGGATGCCGTAGTAGGCATCGGCTGGCACTTCAAGGGTACCCAACAAATCTTTTTCGACGCGGAACGATGCAGCGGAGGACATGATGTATATCATCTCGAGTTTGACCCGGCACATGCCGGAATGGCGCCAATCCTAGGCCTGAAGGGGTTTTTGCGGCCAATGCTGTTGCACGCTAACCTATGCACAAACGGCATAGGGATTGATGTGACGCCGATTGATATTCGAGCGTGGTCCATTTTGGTGCACGCCGGGAGATATGCTTCATGAACCTTGAAAGCAAATGGCTGGAAGACTTCAGTGCCCTGGCTGCCACGCGCAGTTTTTCCCAGGCGGCGGAACGCCGTTTCGTCACCCAGCCAGCATTCAGCCGGCGTATACGCAGCCTGGAGGCCGCCCTTGGCCTGCAACTGGTCAACCGGTCGCGCACGCCTATTGAACTGACCGAGGCGGGGCAGCTTTTTTTAGTTACCGCACGTACCGTTGTCGACCAGTTGAGCGAAATTCTGCGCCATTTGCATCATCTGGAAGGGGGGCAGGGCGAAGTGGTGCAGGTGGCTGCCGCGCACTCCCTGGCGTCAGGGTTTTTCCCTCGCTGGGTGGCGCAATTGCGCAATGACGGCCTGAATATCGCCACGCGCCTGGTTGCGACCAACGTCGGGGATGCCGTGCATGCCCTGCGTGAAGGGGGGTGTGACCTGATGCTGGCGTTCTACGACCCCGATGCAGCGCTGCAGATGGATGCCGAGATCTTCCCCTCGCTGCACATGGGTACCACCGAGATGTTGCCAGTGTGCGCGGTGGATGCTCAGGGCAAGCCGCTGTTCGACCTTGAAGGTGACGCCAGCGTGCCGCTGCTGGCGTATACCGCCGGGGCGTTTCTGGGGCGCTCGGTGAGTTTGCTGCTGCGTCAGCGCAACCTGCGTTACACCACTGTGTATGAGACGGCCATGGCCGACAGCCTGAAAAGCATGGCGCTCGAAGGCATGGGTATCGCCTGGGTGCCCCGGCTGTCGATGCGTGGCGAGCTGGAGCGTGGCGAACTGGTGATTTGTGGCGGCAGCCAGTGGCACGTGCCGCTGGAAATCCGCCTGTACCGCTGCGCGCTGGTGCGCAAGGCCAATGTCCGCCTGCTGTGGCGCAAACTGGAGGGCGCCACGGTTGACCTGAAAGTCAGCCAAAGCCCCGAAAAATAAGGCCGACAGTTGGTCGCCGGGGTGCCTTAACCGCACCTGCTTACGGTATACTGCGCGGCCTTCTGACCGGATGCGTCCGGTCCTGATCAGCAAACAAGCCACGCCGGTCGTCCCGCGTGGCTTGTTGTTTTTTGACGCGCCTGCGGGCGCACAAGCGAAGAGGCTCGACGATGAGTGCACTGGTTGGCGTGATCATGGGCTCCAAGTCCGATTGGTCCACCCTTAGCCACACCGCCGATATGCTGGAAAAACTCGGCATTCCCTACGAGGTGAAGGTGGTTTCCGCCCACCGTACCCCGGATCTGCTGTTCCAGTACGCTGAAGAGGCCGATGGCCGTGGCATCGAGGTGATCATCGCCGGTGCCGGTGGTGCCGCGCACCTGCCAGGCATGTGCGCCGCCAAGACCCACCTGCCGGTGCTGGGTGTACCTGTGCAGTCGTCGATGCTGTCGGGTGTCGATTCGTTGCTGTCGATCGTGCAGATGCCCGCTGGCGTCCCTGTCGCCACCCTGGCCATTGGCCGGGCCGGTGCAGTCAACGCTGCCCTGCTGTCGGCCAGCATCCTCGGTGCCAGGCACCCGCAGTTCCACGCCGCGTTGAAGCAGTTCCGCACGGAACAGACCGACACCGTGCTGGACAACCCAGACCCGCGTCAGGCTTGAGGCCCAACCCATGAAGATCGGTGTTATCGGTGGCGGCCAGCTGGGCCGTATGCTGGCTCTGGCGGGTACCCCGCTGGGCATGAACTTCGCCTTCCTCGACCCGGCGCCAGATGCCTGCGCCGCGCCGCTGGGCGAGCACCTGCGGGCAGACTACGGCGATCAGGAGCACCTGCGCCAGCTGGCCGACGAGGTCGACCTGGTCACCTTCGAGTTCGAGAGCGTTCCGGCCGAGACCGTGGCGTTTCTTTCGCAGTTCGTGCCGGTGTACCCCAGCGCCGAGGCGCTGCGCATCGCCCGTGACCGCCTGTTCGAAAAGAGCATGTTCCGTGACCTGGGCATCCCCACCCCGGCCTTCGCCGATATCCTGTCGCAGGCAGACCTGGACGCGGCAGTTGCCAGCATCGGCCTGCCGGCGGTGCTGAAAACCCGCACGCTGGGTTACGACGGCAAGGGCCAGAAGGTGCTGCGCACGCCCGAAGACGTCGTGGGTACGTTCGCCGAACTGGGCAGCGTGCCCTGCCTGCTGGAAGGCTTCGTGCCGTTCACGGGTGAAGTATCGCTGGTCGCCGTGCGCGCCCGCGACGGCGAAACGCGCTTCTACCCGCTGGTGCACAACACCCACGAGAGCGGCATCCTGCGCTTGTCGGTGGCCAGCCAGGTGCACCCGTTGCAGGCGTTGGCCGAGGATTACGTTGGCCGCGTATTGCAGCAACTGGACTACGTCGGCGTCATGGCCTTTGAGTTCTTCGAGGTGGACGGTGGCCTCAAGGCCAATGAAATCGCACCCCGGGTACACAACTCCGGCCACTGGACCATCGAAGGTGCCGAGTGCAGCCAGTTCGAGAACCACCTGCGTGCCGTCGCCGGCTTGCCGCTGGGCTCCACCGCCAAGGTGGGGGAGAGCGCGATGCTCAACTTCATCGGCGAAGTGCCTGCTGTGGATAAAGTGATCGCCATCGATGATTGCCACCTGCATCACTATGGCAAGGCGTTCAAGGTCGGGCGCAAGGTCGGCCACGCGACCCTGCGTTGCAGCGACATGGCTACCCTGGAGCGCAAGATCGCCGAAGTGCAAGCACTGATCGGCGAGTGATCACGCGCAGGTATCGAACTTCTGCAGGCGTCAGGCCCTCTGAAGAGGCAACACGTCAACGCGCACCCATGCGTTGACGTGCTTCATCTTCACTGCAGAGGGATTGCCATGGGCATCATCGGAACCATCTTCATCGGCCTCATCGTCGGCCTGCTGGCCCGCTTCCTCAAGCCGGGTGACGACAGCATGGGCTGGATCATGACCATCCTGCTGGGTATCGCAGGCTCGCTGCTGGCCACGTATGGCGGCCAGGCGCTGGGTATCTACCAGGCCGGGCAAGCGGCTGGCTTCTTCGGTGCACTGGTCGGTGCCATCATTCTTCTGGTGATCTACGGATTCATCAAGAAACGCTGAATTCTGGTTAGAATGCTCGGCAATTCTTCCGAGTTGCCGAGCATGCGTGCGTTTTTCCTCTTCCCCCTGTTGCTGGCCAGTGCCCTAGCCCATGCCGAGCTGCCCGAGACCGATTGGCTGGAGCTGATGCCCAAGTCGGACCAGAAGGCGCTCGAAGCGATGCCCGAAATCGACCACAACTCACCCGAAGCCATGGGGACCTTCACGGCCAAGGGCGGGATGAAGCAGAGCAAAGGCCTGCCTGCGGTGATGTATTCCACCAAGACCGTAGCGGCCATGAATGGCAAGGACATACGCCTGGGCGGTTACCCGGTGCCGTTGGAAAGCGACGCCAAGGGCAACAGCACGCTGTTTTTCCTGGTGCCATACCCTGGCGCGTGCATCCATGTACCGCCGCCCCCACCCAACCAGCTGGTGCTGGTGCGCTACCCCAAGGGGTTGAAGATCGACGATATCTACACACCGTTGTGGGTCAGCGGCAAGCTGAAGGTGGAAAAGGTCAGCAATGACCTTGCCGATGCCGCCTACGCCCTGGATGCGGGGAAAGTAAGAGTGGTGGTAGATGCGGACCTTTGATTGCCTGTGCGGGCCTCTTCGCGGGTAAATCGGATCGCCGCACCGCCGCTCCCACAAGCGCTTCATTCATTTCAAGTCTGATGCGGTAAGGGTGGGAGCGGGTTTACCCGCGAAGAGGCCCGCAGCCCACTGCAATATTCAGATCACTTCGCAACCGACCCTGAAGCCCAGCGAATGGCTCGCCCCCGGCTGCAACGTCACCACGTCATCCCACACATTGGCTGTTTCGATACACAGCATCCGCTGCCAGCCGTCATCGGCCATGTCTGGCAGTTCCCTGGCTCGGTCCGTCCAGGGGTTCCAGATAACGGCAGAACGTGAGCCGCTGCTAGTCAGGTTGATGCGCCGGTTCCATTGCGGGTCGACGATACTCAGCGTGTTCGGGGTGCCCAGGTAGATGCGGTCGGTTTCACCGGTAAACGTCAGGGCGCCTTGCTGTTGACGCTGCTCCCAGTCGGCCAGGGTTTCGATATACCCCAACCCTTCGACGCCTTCTACACGCGCCTGGCGTACATCGCTGACGGCAAGGTAGCTGTGCAGGGCCTGGCTGATGGTCACCGGGGTACTGCCAGTGTTGCGGCTTGTGAGCGTGAGGCCAAGGTCATTGCCCAACTGCACCACCAGTTTCAGCTCTACCTTGTGGGGCCAGCCGGGGAGCTGCCCCTGCGCTTCGGGCAATTGCAGCTCGATGCGCAGGCCCTCACCCGCTTCCTCGATACCCAGCAATTGCCAGTCGCGGGTGCGCGCCAGGCCGTGGGCAGGGGCTTGTTCACCCTGGTACATGGCCTGAACGGCAGTGGGATTTCGCTGCAGGTTGCCGAACCATGGCCAGCACACCGGCACCCCGGCGCGTACCGACTTACCCTGTCGGAAGATGGCCTGGTCGCTCAGCCACAGCAGCGGCGGTTCGCCGAGCCGCTGGTAGCTGAGGATCTGTGCGCCCTGCTGGGCGATCAGGAGTTCGGCGTGGTCACTGCTGATCCGCCAGCAGCTCAGTTCGCCATGTTGCTCGGTTACGACCTGGAAGGTAGCCATTGCATTCATCTCGTTGATTGCCAGTGGGCCTTGGACCCGGGCACAGGCAACGAGTTTACCGCCGGCAGGGCTCAGCGACGAGGGACGGAGCGGGTACGGCCACTGCCGTCGATGGCGACGAATACGAAGACGGCTTCGGTGACCTTGCGCCATTCGCTGGACAACGGGTCGTCACTCCACACCTCGACCATCATCTGGATCGAGCTGCGGCCGATCTCCAGGGTCTGGGTATAGAAGGACAGCTGCGCACCGACGGCGACCGGTACCAGAAACGCCATGCGGTCGATGGCCACGGTGGCAACGCGCCCACCGGCCACGCGGCTGGCCATGGCGGTGCCGGCCAGGTCCATCTGCGCGACCAGCCAGCCGCCGAAGATGTCGCCGAAGCCGTTGGTTTCGCGCGGCAGGGCCGTGATCTGCAAGGCCAGGTCGCCTTGGGGGATTGGATCTTCTTGTTCGAGCTCAATCATGCGGTGGGGCCTCTGACCCGTGACGCTTTTCGTTGGTGTGGCGCAAAGGCCGGGTAGACGATTCAGCTGACAACATACTACGCCGATTTCGTATAACGGGGCGGCCGTAGGGAAACTCTGCGAAACCGCCTGAGTATAGTGACCGGCGTTTTCGCACAACATCCCACGCTAGCAGCACACTTTTCCTACGAAACGCCAGTATATAGAGCATCATCCCAAGCGACGACCGTGCATTCGTGAATATCTGTATGGTTTTTGTATCGCTTTCGGCCTGGCCAGGCAATTTGCTATCTTCGCCTGTCCCCACATCAAGAAGCTGCATGCCAAGCGGCCCGCACGCCTTATAAAGAGAACGCCCCGCAATGACTTCCGTGCCCAGTAGTATCGAGCAGGCCCCACGGCCGCTGACCCGCAATGACTACAAGACCCTTTCGCTGTCTGCATTGGGCGGGGCGCTGGAGTTCTACGACTTCATCATTTTCGTGTTCTTCGCCACCGTGGTGGGCAAGTTATTCTTCCCTGCCGACATGCCGGAGTGGCTGCGCCTGATGCAAACCTTCGGCATCTTTGCCGCAGGTTACCTGGCGCGCCCGCTGGGCGGCATCATCATGGCCCACTTCGGCGACCTGCTGGGGCGCAAGAAGATGTTCACCCTGAGCATCTTCATGATGGCCTTGCCCACGCTGATCATGGGCCTGTTGCCTACTTATGCGCAGATTGGCTTGTGGGCGCCGATTCTGCTGTTGCTCATGCGCGTCGTGCAGGGTGCAGCCATTGGTGGCGAGGTGCCTGGCGCCTGGGTATTCGTGTCCGAGCACGTACCCGCCCGCAACACTGGCTATGCCTGCGGCACGCTCACCGCCGGCCTGACGGCGGGCATTCTGCTCGGTTCGCTGGTGGCGACGCTGATCAACAGCGTGTACAGCGTGGAGGAAGTCGCCGATTACGCCTGGCGAATCCCGTTCCTGCTCGGTGGCGTGTTCGGCCTGTTCTCGGTTTACCTGCGCCGTTGGCTGCATGAAACCCCGGTATTCGCCGAGATGCAGCAGCGCAAGGCACTGGCCGAAGAGCTGCCACTGCGCGCCGTACTGCGCGACCACCGCGGCCCGATCCTGCTGTCGATGCTGCTCACCTGGCTGCTGTCAGCCGGCATCGTGGTGGTCATCCTGATGACACCAGCGCTGCTGCAGAGCCTCTACCACATCAGCCCCACCGACTCGCTCAAGGCCAACAGCCTGGCCATCGTGCTGCTCAGCGTCGGCTGTATCGGCGCGGGCAGCCTGGCTGACCGGTTTGGCGCGGGCCGGGTGTTCGTGGTCGGCAGCCTGCTGCTGCTGGCCAGCTCCTGGACGTTCTACCACAGCCTGCCCACCCGGCCTGAGCTGCTGTTCCCGCTGTATGCGCTGACCGGCCTGTGCGTGGGGGTGATCGGCGCGGTGCCGTATGTGATGGTCAAGGCGTTCCCGGCCGCTGTGCGTTTCAGCGGCCTGTCGTTCTCGTACAACGTGGCCTACGCGATCTTCGGCGGGCTCACCCCGATGGCGGTGACCGGCTTGCTGAAAGTCAGCCCGATGGCGCCTGCCTATTATGTAGCGGTGTTGTGCGGGGTAGGGCTGGCAGTGGGGGTGTATCTGCTTGCCAACAAGCGCTGATGAAGGGGCAGGTTGCAATGATGGCATTTCATCCAACTGTCACAATCGGGTCATATGCTGTTCATGCGAGCTGCTGATACTGGGCCCCGTTCCACTGCTGCATACCCCTATTCCTGCTAGGAGCAAGGCATGAAACTGAAGCGTTTGATGGCGGCCCTCACCTTTGCCGCCGCTGGCGTTGCAACCGCCAACGCGGTAGCTGCTGTCGACCCTGCAATCCCGACCTACACCAAGACCACCGGTGTTTCGGGCAACCTCTCCAGCGTTGGTTCCGATACCCTCGCGAACCTGATGACCTTGTGGGCCGAGGCCTACAAAAAGGAATACCCGAACGTCAACATCCAGATCCAGGCTGCTGGCTCCTCCACCGCGCCACCTGCGCTGACCGAAGGCACCGCCAACCTCGGCCCGATGAGCCGCAAGATGAAGGACGTGGAGCTGCAGGCGTTCGAGCAGAAGTACGGCTACAAGCCAACTGCCATCCCTGTGGCTGTCGACGCCCTGGCCGTGTTCGTGCACAAGGACAACCCGATCAAAGGCCTGACCATGGCCCAGGTTGACGCAATCTTCTCCTCCACCCGCCTGTGCGGCGCCAAGGCTGACATCAAGACCTGGGGCGACGTGGGTGTAACCGGCGACCTGGCCAACAAGCCAATCCAGCTGTTCGGCCGCAACTCGGTTTCCGGCACCTACGGCTATTTCAAGGAAGAAGCCCTGTGCAAAGGCGACTTCAAGCCTAATGTGAACGAGCAGCCTGGCTCGGCTTCGGTGGTGCAGTCGATCAGCTCGTCGCTGAACGGCATCGGCTACTCGGGTATCGGCTACAAGACCGCCAGCGTGAAGACCGTAGCCCTGGCCAAGAAAGAAGGCGGGGAGTTCATCGAAGACAACGAGACCAACGCCCTGAACGGCAGCTACCCGCTCTCGCGCTTCCTGTACGTCTACGTCAACAAGGCGCCGAACAAGCCGCTGGCGCCGCTGGAAGCCGAGTTCGTCAAGCTGGTGCTGTCGCAGGCCGGTCAGCAGGTGGTGGTGAAGGACGGCTACATTCCGCTGCCCGCCAAGGTGGTCGACAAGACCCTGGCTGACCTGGGCCTGTCCCACGCCGGTAATGTTGCCAAGCAGTAATTGACCGATGAAGGGGCCGGGGTAAACCGGCCTCTTTCACCACTCCCAGCCCGAAGCCAGGCTTACTGTGCGTCGGGCTTCCGTGCGTCATCGCATTGTCATGTTTTTGTCATACGGGACCGCTAGGGTGTGCCCATGAATGATCTGGCCAACTCCACAATGACCCAAAATTCCCAGCCTGTGCGCATTGATTTCAATACGCCGGAGCTTCAACGCAAGCGGCGCATTCGCGCTTTGAAGGACCGCCTGACCCGCTGGTACGTACTGGTGGGCGGGCTTGCTGTGCTGGCCGCCATCACGTTGATCTTCTTCTACCTGGCCTACGTGGTGCTGCCGTTGTTCCAGGGCGCCGAGCTGACCAAAAAGCAAGCCCTGGCGCCGGCCTGGCTGCAGCAGGATGCCGGCAAGCCGCTGATGATCGCACTTGAAGAGCAGAACCTGGTTGGAATGCGCGTTTCGGACAAAGGCCAGGCGCTGTTCTTCGACACCAAGACGGGTAATGAACTCAAGCGTGTGGACTTGCCCGTGCCCACCGGCACCCAGGTTACATCCATTGGTGCCGACCAGCCGGGCAGCCCGGTGGTGGTATTGGGCCTGTCCAACGGCCAGGCGCTGGTGTTCCACCACAGCTACAAGATCACCTACCCGGACAACCACAAGACCATCACCCCCGGCATCGACTACCCGTATGGGGAACAGCCCTTTGTGCTGGACGAGCAGGGCCGTGGGCTGGACCACGTCAGCGTCAACGTCAATGGTGATACCCTGCTGCTGGCCGGCTCGACCGGGGCCCAGTTGCAGGTACTGGCGCTGACCCGTAGCGAAAACATGATGACCGGTGAGGTCACCACCGAGCAGAACCGTATCGCCCTGCCGCAAATGACCGAAACGGTGAAGAACATCTTCATCGACCCCCGTCAGCAGTGGTTGTACGTGATCAACGGCCGCGCCAGCGCGGACGTGTTCAGCCTGCGCGACAAAAGCCTGAATGGCCGCTACAAGCTGTCTGAAAACGCCGGCACCGAAGTGACCGCGACCACCCAGCTGGTCGGTGGCATTTCGCTGATCGTGGGTAACTCAGAAGGCGGCCTGGCCCAGTGGTTCATGGCCCGCGACCCGGATGGCGAGTCGCGTTTCAAACAGATTCGGACGTTCCAGATGGGCACGGCGCCTATCGTGCAGATTGACGCCGAGGAGCGCCGCAAGGGCTTCATCGCCCTGGATGCAGACGGCAAGCTGGGCGTGTTCCACAGCACCGCACACCGCACCTTGCTGGTGGAACCCGTAGCCCCTGGCGCGGGTATCCTCGCCCTGTCGCCCCGGGCCAACCGCATCATCATCGAAGAAGCGGGCAAGCTGCTGCCGCTGAGCCTGCGCAACCCGCACCCAGAGGTATCCTTCAGCGCGCTGTGGGGCAAGGTGTGGTATGAAAACTACGATGAGCCCAAGTACGTATGGCAGTCGACGGCTTCGAACACCGACTTCGAGCCCAAGCTCAGCCTGTCTCCGCTCACCTTCGGTACGCTGAAGGCGGCGTTCTACGCCATGATCCTGGCGGCCCCGCTGGCCATCGCTGCTGCCATCTATACGGCCTACTTCATGGCCCCGGGCATGCGCCGCAAGGTCAAGCCGGTGATCGAGCTGATGGAAGCCATGCCCACGGTCATTCTCGGGTTCTTCGCCGGCCTGTTCCTGGCGCCGTACCTGGAAGGTCACCTGCCAGGCGTGTTCAGCCTGTTCCTGCTGATGCCGCTGGGCATCTTGCTGGCAGGGTTCACCTGGAGCAGGCTGCCCGAGTCCCTGCGCCTGCGTGTGCCCGATGGCTGGGAAGCCGCGATCCTGATCCCGGTCATTCTGCTCACCGGTTGGTTCGCCCTGACCATGAGCCCGCACCTGGAAAGCTGGTTCTTCGGCGGCGACATGCGGTTGTGGATCACCAACGACCTGGGCATCACCTACGACCAGCGCAACGCCATGGTGGTGGGCATCGCCATGGGCTTTGCGGTTATCCCGAACATCTACTCCATTGCCGAAGACGCCGTGTTCAGCGTGCCACGCAGCCTCACCCTGGGCTCGCTGGCCCTGGGTGCCACGCCCTGGCAAACCCTGACCCGCGTGGTCATCCTCACCGCCAGCCCGGGTATCTTCTCGGCGCTAATGATCGGTATGGGCCGGGCGGTAGGCGAAACCATGATCGTGCTGATGGCCACTGGCAACACCCCAGTGATGGAAATGAACCTGTTCGAGGGCATGCGCACCCTGGCGGCCAACGTGGCCGTGGAGATGCCGGAGTCGGAAGTCGGCGGTAGCCATTACCGGGTGCTGTTCCTGGCCGCCCTGGTGCTGCTGATGTTCACCTTCGTCATGAACACCTTGGCCGAGCTGATTCGCCAGCGTCTGCGCAAGAAATACTCGTCGCTTTGATAGAAAGGTAGCGATCCGTGAAAAAGGATTCCCTCAAAGGCTGGTTCAAGAGCGGCGCCCCCGGCGTATGGATGAGCGGCGGCGCGGTGGCCATGGCGGTGATCATGACCGTCGGGCTGCTGGCGGTCATTGCCGTACGCGGGCTGGGCCACTTCTGGCCGGCAGACCTGGTTCAGGCCACCTACAAGGTGCCGGGCCAGGTGCAGCAGACGGTCATCGGCGAGGTGGTGCAGCAGGAAGAAGTGCCGCGTGCGCGCCTGAAGGGCGCCGGCCTGCCGGTGCCCGACCAGGGCCCGGAGTTCATGACCCGCGAGTTGATCAAGGTAGGTAACCGCGACCTCAACGGCAGCGACTTCACCTGGGTGGTGGGCGAATGGCTGGTCGATGAAAAACGCCCGTCCGAGCTGATGGCCCTTGAGCGTCGCGAGTGGGGCAACTTCTACGGCTACCTGGTCAGCGTCAAGGAAGAAGGCCGCGTGGTCGCCCAAGGGCCCGCTGCCTGGGGTGAGCTGCAGGCTCGCTTGCAGCGCGCCAACACGCTCAACAGGCAGCTGCAGGCGCTGGAAAAGAAAGACATCGGCGCCATCAACCATGGCCTGGAACGTCTGCGCCTGCAGGCCCGCAAGCTTGAGCTGGAAGGCAAGCTGGACGCCGCGGCCCAGGCTGACATGGACGCAGACCGGGCCGAGCTGAACAGCCGCTACAAGGCCGTGGAAGAGCGCCTGACCGGCCTGCACCAGGCCTTCGCCCGCGACAGCCTGGTGGCGCGTGATGGCAATGGCCGGGAGGTTGAAATCAACCTGAGCAAGGTGGTGCACGCCATCCAGCCCAACGCCATGTCCGGCTTCACCAAGCTGGGCACCTACTTCGGTAAAGTCTGGGAATTCCTCAGCGACGACCCGCGTGAAGCCAACACCGAAGGCGGGATTTTCCCGGCTATCTTCGGCACCGTGATGATGACCCTGATCATGGCGGTGATCGTCACCCCGTTCGGTGTACTTGCGGCGGTGTACCTGCGTGAGTACGCGCGCCAGGGCCCTGTGACGCGCCTGATTCGCATCGCGGTGAACAACCTGGCCGGTGTGCCGGCGATCGTCTACGGTGTGTTCGGGCTGGGCTTTTTTGTCTACGTGCTGGGCGGGTCGATCGACCGCCTGTTCTTCCCAGAGGCCCTGCCGGCACCTACCTTGGGTACGCCCGGCCTGCTGTGGGCATCGCTGACCCTGGCGCTGCTGGCGGTGCCAGTGGTGATCGTGGCCACGGAAGAAGGGCTGGCACGCATCCCGCGTACGGTACGTGAAGGCTCGCTGGCGCTGGGCGCCACCAAGGCCGAGACGCTGTGGAAGATCGTCCTGCCCATGGCCAGCCCGGCCATGATGACCGGCATGATCCTGGCGGTGGCACGCGCTGCCGGTGAAGTCGCGCCGCTGATGCTGGTAGGTGTAGTGAAGCTGGCGCCCTCGCTGCCGGTGGATGGCAACTATCCATACCTGCACCTGGACCAGAAGATCATGCACCTGGGCTTCCATATCTACGACGTGGGCTTCCAGAGCCCCAACGTGGAGGCGGCCCGCCCGCTGGTGTACGCCACCGCGCTGTTGCTGGTGCTGGTGATTGCGTCGCTGAACCTTTCGGCAGTGTGGATTCGTAACCACCTGCGCGAGAAGTACAAGGCGCTCGACAGCTAATTCAAGCCTTAAGCCACAAGCGGCAAGCTTCAAGCTGATTGCCGCTTTGCTCAAACTTGCAGCTTGCAGCGCGAAGCTTGCAGCTTCGAATGGAGTGAGACGATGCAACACGATAATCACGCCCACGGCATCGACATGTCTGCCTTGGGCCGCGACAAGCAGAGCCTGCGCCTGGCCGAAGAAACGGTCGCCATCGAAGTACCGGGCCTGAGCCTGTTCTACGGTGACAAACAGGCCCTGTTCGATGTCAGCCTGAACATCCCCAAGCAGCGCGTCACCGCCTTCATTGGCCCGTCAGGCTGCGGCAAGTCCACGCTGCTGCGCACCTTCAACCGCATGAACGACCTGGTCGACGGTTGCCGGGTAGAGGGTGCAATCAACCTCTACGGCAACAACATCTACCGCAAGGGCGAAGACGTGGCCGAGCTGCGTCGCCGGGTGGGCATGGTGTTCCAGAAGCCCAACCCGTTCCCCAAGACCATCTACGAGAACGTGGTGTACGGCCTGCGCATTCAGGGCATCAACAAAAAGCGCGTGCTCGATGAAGCCGTGGAGTGGGCGCTGAAGGGCGCTGCGTTGTGGGATGAGGTGAAGGACCGCCTGCACGAATCGGCGCTGGGTTTGTCCGGTGGCCAGCAGCAGCGCCTGGTGATTGCCCGTACCATCGCCGTCGAACCCGAGGTACTGCTGCTCGATGAACCTTGCTCGGCGCTGGACCCGATCTCGACGCTGAAAGTCGAAGAGCTGATCTACGAACTGAAAGCCAAGTACACCATCGTCATCGTCACCCACAACATGCAGCAGGCCGCGCGGGTATCGGACTACACGGCGTTCATGTACATGGGCAAGCTGGTGGAGTTCGGCGACACCGACACCCTGTTCACCAACCCTGCGAAGAAGCAGACCGAAGACTACATCACCGGTCGCTACGGCTAGCAGCGGCAAGCAGCAGCTAGCTGCAAGCGGCAAGCGGCAAGCGGCAAGCGGCAAGCTGCAAGTCAAAGCGGCTGCGGCTAGCACTGAGCTAGTGAACAACACGAACTACTTGAAGCTTGCAGCTTGAAGCTTGCAACTTCGCGGAGCGACCCATGATCAACAAAGAAAGCCTTACCCACCATATCTCTCAGCAGTTCAACGCCGAGCTCGAAGAAGTGCGCAGCCATCTGCTGGCCATGGGCGGGCTGGTGGAAAAGCAGGTCAATGATGCCGTGACGGCCCTCATCGAGGCGGACTCCGGGCTGGCCCAGCAAGTGCGCGAGGTGGATGAGCAGATCAACCAGATGGAGCGCAACATCGACGAAGAGTGCGTGCGCATTCTGGCCCGTCGTCAGCCCGCTGCCTCCGACCTGCGCCTGATCATCAGCATCTCCAAGTCGGTGATCGACCTGGAGCGCATCGGCGATGAATCCACCAAGATCGCTCGCCGGGCCATCCAGCTGTGCGAGGAGGGCGAGTCGCCCCGTGGCTACGTCGAAGTGCGACACATCGGTGACCAGGTGCGCAACATGGTGCGCGATGCCCTGGATGCCTTTGCCCGGTTTGATGCCGACCTGGCCTTGTCGGTGGCTCAGTACGATAAGACAATCGATCGCGAATACAAGACGGCGCTGCGCGAGCTGGTGACCTACATGATGGAAGACCCGCGGTCGATCTCCCGGGTACTCAGCGTGATCTGGGCGCTGCGCTCGCTGGAGCGCATCGGCGACCACGCGCGTAACATCTCCGAACTGGTCATTTACCTGGTACGCGGCACCGATGTGCGCCACATGGGCCTCAAGCGCATGACTGCAGAAGTGCAGGGCAGCGCGGCGGTGGATGGCGAAAAAGCTAATGTTCCGGGTGAAACGGACGATAAATAAGGTTGCTCCCGAGCATCGACGCCCGGCCTCTGCCGGGCGTTTTCGTTTGTGGTCGTAGGGCCAGCAGGGCCGTGGCGAACCGTTGGAAAAGTCCCGACGTTGGATAGGCAGTAGCAAGTGGCCAGCAATTGGCAGTAGGCTAGTCGGGATCAGAAGGAGTATCGATGAGTAAAGTGAATGTGCTGGTCGTGGATGACGCCCCGTTTATCCGCGACCTGGTCCGCAAGTGCCTGCGCAATGCCTTCCCCGGCATGACCATAGATGACGCTGTGAATGGCCGCAAAGCCATGGCTCTGCTGGGCAAGGAGCCTTTCGACCTGGTGCTCTGCGACTGGGAGATGCCAGAGATGTCTGGCCTTGAACTGCTCACCTGGTGTCGCCAGCAACCGGAGCTTAAACACCTTCAGTTCATCATGGTGACCAGCCGCGGCGACAAGGAAAACGTGATCCAGGCGATCCAGGCAGGGGTTTCCGATTTTGTCGGCAAGCCGTTCACCAACGAACAACTGCTGACCAAGGTGAAAAAGGCCTTGGCCAAGATCGGCAAGCTCGACAGCCTGATGGCGCCTGCGCCGGCACGCTCCAGCGGGGCATTCGCCAACGACTCGCTCAACGCTCTCACTGCCGGTAGACCTGAGGCGGTGAAGGTTACCGCGCCAGCGCCAGCCAAGCCGATGCCCAGCGCAGCCAGGCCTGCAGCCGCTGCACCTGCCGCTGCACCCAGTGGCCGCGGGCAGGGCCAGCTGCGCCTTGCCAGCGGCGCTCAGCCTTGTGTGATCAAGGCGCTGAGCCTGAAGGAGGCGCTGCTGGTGGTGCGGCGCAGTGAAACCCTGCCCCAGGTGCTCGAAGGGGCCGTGCTGGACCTGGAGCAAGGCGAGAACGCCGAGGTCGCCCGCTTGAACGGCTACCTGCACGCGATCGTTGCATTCGAGCCGAAACCTGACAGCGACTGGCTGCAACTCACGTTCAAATTCGTCGACCAGGACGCCCAGAAGCTCGACTACCTGTCGCGGCTGATTGCCCGCGGCACTGCCCAGAAACACTTCACCCCGGGCGCGTGACGCACGGTTCGGCGGGTGGCGGGCTTCGCCAAGGGGCTTGTGCCATCCGACCAGCTGCAATGGTCATGGCGTCACCCGCTGCTAGGCTTCGACAGATCGCCAACTGTCAAAAAGCCACTATCATGCCTGCACGCCTGCTGCTTGTTTGCGCGTTGCTCCTGGCCTCGGCGTCGAGCCTGGCGGTGACGCTGCACCCTGTCACCGATGCATCGGGTGCGGTGTCTTATGCCGACCGCCCAGGGCCTGGGGTGAAGCCCATGCTGCCGGACGAATCCATGATCGAGATCCAGCCCGAAGACGTGCGCCTCAACGCCATCGTGTTTCAGGGCGGGGTCAGTTTTTCGGCGCGCAACGAGCTGCCGGTAGCGGTGCAGGTAGAGCTGCGCCTGGACAACCTGGTGAACGCGCAGGGTGGCAATGCACCGCGAATCGTGCGGCGTGTGCTGCCGCCGCGGTCAACGCAAATGCTCAGCGTGCTGCGGGGCCGGCCCGGTACCCTGCTCAATTATCGCTCCACCCTGCTGCAGGCCATGGGCGACCCCGGGGCACGCCCGCAGGGCTATCGCTATGCTTTCCCCTGGGTGGGTGGGCCCTTTCGCATAAGCCAGGGGCCAAACGGGCGGGTCAGCCATTTCGGGCCAAAGGGGCGCTACGCCATGGATATCGCCATGCCTGAAGGCACCACTATCGTGGCTGCGCGGGAAGGGGTGGTGGTGAGCCTGCAGAACAGCCAGAGCGGGCGGGGCGAGAACCCGTCGGGCAACTTTGTGCGGATCCTGCACCCGGACGGGACGATGGGCGTGTACCTGCACCTGATGCGCGGCTCGGTGGTGGTTACCCCTGGCCAGCGGGTGCGGCAGGGGCAAGTGCTGGCCAGATCAGGCAACACCGGCAACAGCACCGGCCCGCACCTGCATTTTGTGGTGCAACGCAACGTGGGGCTGGCTGTGGAATCGATACCCTACCGGTTCGACAAGCCCATCAGCGGGTCGCCTGACTACACCGCAGGCAACCCGTGAGGGCATAAGGGGCTGACGCACAGCCCGGTTAGCTTCAGTCCAGCTTGAGCACCTTGGCCAGCACGATCTTCGGCCCTTTCATCTTCTTGATGATGATGCGCAACCCTTCGACCTCCAGCACTTCTTCCTCTTCGGGCACCCGCTTGAGCGTTTCATAGATCAACCCGGCCAGCGTCTCGGCCTCGATATGGTCCAGGTCCACACCCAGCAGGCGTTCCACCTTGAACAGCGGGGTGTCGCCACGTACCAGCAGCTTGCCCGGCTGGTAGGCCAGGATGCCGCGTTCGGTCTTGCGGTGCTCGTCCTGAATGTCGCCGACCAGCACTTCCAGAACGTCCTCCATGGTCAGGTAGCCGATGACCTTGCCGTCGGCCTCTTCCACCAGCACAAAGTGGGCACCACCCTTGCGGAACTGCTCCAGCAACTGGGACAGCGGCATGTGCCGCGAGACGCGCTCCAGCGGGCGAGCCAGGTCTTCCAGGTCGATGGTTTCTGGCAGCTGTTCCAACTCGGCCAGCTCCAGCAGCAGGTCCTTGATGTGCAACAGGCCGGTGAATTCCTCGCGCTCGGCATCGTACACCGGGTAGCGGCTGAACTTGTGGCGGCGTATCAGCCCCAGAATCTGCTTCAGCGGGGCATGGGCATCGATGCTGACCATGTCCTCGCGGGAGTTGGCCCAGTCCACCACCTCCAGCTCGCCCATTTCCACGGCCGAGGCCAGCACGCGCATGCCCTGGTCGCTGGGGTCCTGGCCACGGCTGGAGTGCAGGATCAGCTTGAGTTCTTCACGGCTGTAATGGTGTTCGTGGTGGGGCCCGGGCTCACCCTGGCCGGCAATGCGCAAAATGGTATTGGCGCTGGCGTTGAGCAGGTAGATGGCCGGGTACATCAGCCAGTAGAACAGGTACAGCGGCACCGCCGTCCACAACGACAGCAACTCAGGCTTGCGGATGGCCCAGGACTTCGGCGCCAGCTCACCGATCACGATGTGCAGGTACGAAATCACGAAGAAGGCGACAAAGAACGACACCGCCTTGATCAGCTCGGGCGTATCCACGCCCATGTAGGCCAGCAACGGCTCGAGCAGGTGGGCAAAGGCCGGCTCGCCCACCCAGCCCAGGCCCAGCGAGGCGAGGGTGATACCCAGCTGGCAGGCCGAGAGGTAGGCGTCGAGCTGGTTGTGCACTTTGCGAAGGATGCTGCCGCGCCAGCCGTGCTGCTCGGCAATGGACTCCACACGCGTGGCACGCAGTTTGACCATGGCGAACTCTGCCGCAACGAAGAAGCCGTTGAGCAGTACCAGGAGCAAAGCAAAGATGATCATGCCGAAATCGGCGAACAGAGAGGTGAGGCTGATACCAGGGGAAGGGTCCATGATGGAGTTTTTACGGAGTCCGTCTTTGAGGTAGGAAGAAAAATGCCGGCTCCAGCCGACACTGGAGGTCCAATGTAGCGGCTGGTGCTGCAAAAGCAAAGGGTGACGGGTCATCTGCCTGTGAGGCAGCCGCATCAGCCTTTGTCGCTGGCCAATTGTACCGGCGCAAAATGACAGGTGAAGGTGCTGCCGTGGCCAGGCACGCTGCTGATCTCAAGCTTCCCGCGGTGGCGCATCAGCACATGCTTGACGATCGCCAGGCCAAGTCCGGTGCCGCCGGTGTTGGAGGCACGGCTGGAGTCCACGCGGTAGAACCGCTCCGTCAGGCGAGGCAAGTGCTTGGCGTCGATGCCCACCCCCGAGTCCTGCACCGACAGGTGCGCACCCTGGGCATCGACCCACAGGCGGATACGGATGTTGCCTTCGTCCTGGGTGTACTTGACGGCGTTGAACACCAGGTTGGAAAACGCGCTGCGCAGCTCCGATTCGCTGCCTTTGAGCCGCACCCCTGGCGTTGCGTCCAGGGTAATGCGCTGGTTGCGCCCGCCGGACAGTGCCTGGGCATCGTTCCTGATCGCGGCGAGTAGGGCATCGACCGCCACGGGCTGGTTGTCTGAGGGGTAGTCGGTGGCCTCCAGCTTGGCCAGCAGCAGCAGGTCGTTGAGCAGGGTCTGCATGCGCGAGCCCTGTTGGCTCATCTGCTGCAAAGCGCGGCGCCAGCGTGGGTTCACGTCTTCGACGTTGTCCAGCAGGGTTTCCAGGTAGCCGGTGATCACAGTCAGTGGCGTGCGCAGTTCGTGGGAAACGTTGGCGACGAAATCCTTGCGCATCTGTTCAAGCTGATGAATACGGGTCACATCACGCACCAGCATGAGGTGTTCGTTGTTGCCGTAACGGGTGATGTGCAGCTGCACCCGCATGCGGTCGTTGATCGGTGAAGGGATTTCCAGGGGCTCAAGGTAGTTTTCGGCCTCGAAGTACTCCTTGAAGCGCGGGTGGCGCACCAGGTTGGTCACCTGCTGGCCGCCATCCTGGGGGGTCTTGAAGCCCAGCAGGGTTTCGGCAGCACGGTTCCACCATTCAAGGTTGCCGTGGCTGTCGAGCATGATCACGGCGTCGCGCAGCGCCGCGGTGGACTCCTGCACCCTGTCGATCACAGCCTGCAGCCTGCCGCGTACACGCTGATCGCGGCGCTGCAGGTGGTAGATGCTGTCGAACACTTCGCCCCACAGGCCGTAGCCATCGGGGGGAGCCTCATCGGGCTGATGGTTGCGCAGCCAGTCGTGCAGGCGCAGCAATTGCTTGAGCGTCCAGCCCAGGTAGAGCGCAAGGCCGATGGCCAGGCTCCAGCCGTAGTAGCCACTGACCAGCCCGCCGATCAGGCAGAGCGTCATCAGCAGCAGCAGGTGGCGAATCAGCGTCGCGTGCCAGTTCTGGTTCAATTTGGGGGGAATCCTTCGGATCCGGCGGCACGTTGCGAGCTTCAAGCTGCAAGATGAAGCGGATCTGTGATGCTGATAGTCCTTTTTCTAGCTTGAAACGAATGGCTTGCAGCTAGCTCTTGGTGGAGAAGCGGTAGCCGGTACCGCGTACGGTTTGTACCAGATTTTCGTAGGCCTCACCCAGGGCTTTGCGCAGGCGGCGGATATGCACATCGACGGTGCGTTCTTCCACATACACATTGCCACCCCAGACCTGATCGAGCAGTTGGCCGCGGGTGTAGGCACGTTCCTGGTGGGTCATGAAGAATTGCAGCAGGCGGTATTCGGTAGGGCCCATTTCAGCGGGCTTGCCATCGATAGTGACGCGGTGGCTGATGGGGTCGAGCAGCAGGCCGCCGACTTCAATCGGTGCTTCGCTGTCGCTCGGGCCGGTGCGGCGCAGCACGGCCTTGAGGCGCGCCACCAGCTCACGCGGCGAGAATGGCTTGGTGATGTAGTCGTCTGCACCCACCTCCAGGCCCTGGATCTTGTTGTCCTCTTCACCTTTGGCGGTGAGCATGATGATCGGGATGTCACCGGTCAGCTCATCGCGCTTCAGGCGCCGGGCGAGCTCGATACCCGAGGTACCGGGCAGCATCCAGTCGAGCAGGATCAGGTCTGGTTTGCGATCGACGATGATCGCGTGGGCCTGTTGCGAGTTTTCTGCCTCCAGGCAGTCGTAACCGGCCATTTCCAGGGCGACGGCAATCATCTCGCGAATAGGCGCTTCGTCGTCGACGATCAGAATGTTTCTGCCAACCATGCTCAAAACCTCTCCTGGATTCGCTGTCTTGGCCCCGCATTAGATAACGGAATTATTGCAGCTGTGTGACAGGGTATTGGCGGTTCTGACTACATTCCATGACTGGGCCAGGGCGGGCGGGGCCGTAGCGGTGAGCGGCCCACGCTTTCAGCGCAGCGCATAATCCAGCACCACGCCGATAAAGATCAGCATGCCCGCCCAGTGGTTGTGCAAGAACGCCTTGAAGCAGGACTCGCGGTCCAGCTTGCGGGTAGACCAATATTCCCAGGCAAAGCACACAGCCGCGCCCAGCAAGCCCAGTTGGAACCAGCCGCCCAGGTCGAACTGGCTGCCCGCCAGCAACAGGCACCCCAGCGACAGCATCTGCAGGCTCAGGATGATCACCCGGTCGGCATCGCCGAACAGGATGGCGGTTGATTTCACCCCTATCTTCAGGTCGTCATCACGGTCGACCATCGCGTAATAGGTGTCGTAACCCACCGTCCACAGCAGGTTGGCGATGTACAGCAGCCAGGCGGCGGCCGGCAGTTGGCCACCGGCTGCGGTGAACGCCATGGGGATGCCCCAGGAATAGGCCGCGCCCAGCACCACCTGTGGGTAATAGGTGTAGCGCTTCATGAATGGGTAGCAGAACGCCAGTGCTACCGCGCCAAATGACAACCACACCGTGCGGCTGTTGGTGCACAACACCAGGGCAAAGCTCACGCCCACCAGTATCGCGAACAGCGCCAGGGCCTCGCGCGGCTTCACCCGGCCACTGGCCAATGGGCGGTCTGCGGTTCGTTTGACGTGCCCGTCGACCTTGCGGTCGGCGAAGTCGTTGATGCAGCAGCCCGCGGCCCGCATCAACACCACGCCCAGGCCGAAGATCAGCACGTTGGCCAGCGTCGGTGAGCCGTTGCCCGCGATCCACACCGCCGACAGCGTCGGCCACAGCAGCAGGTAAATGCCGATGGGCCGGTCCATGCGGCTGAGCTGTACGAAATCCCAGGCCCGGGGGTGCAGCCGGTTGAGCGACTTGAGCAGTTGCAGGTACATCAGCGGGCCTCCTGTTGCGCGGCTTGCCACAGCGCCGGCAGGAATACCTCCGCCACCAGCAGGTCCAGCCCGTCGCGTGAAAAGCGCGAACGACGGCCCCAAAGGCCATCGCAAGCAGCTTCGGCGGGTAGCCAGGCCCGGGGGTACCGGCAAACCTGAAGCGGGTGGCGCATGAACGCCTGGTCGCAGAACAGCAGCTCGCCGAGTGAGCGGGTGCCGAGGGTTTCCAGGTCCAGCCCGCCGCGTTCCAGGGCGCTGCGGCTGGCGACGCTGCGGGCAAACACCCACGGCTGGCCATGACCGCGCAGGAACACTTCGCGTACCCAGCCTTCGGCACCCTCGGCAATGCCCAGCGCCTGGCATTCATCCAGGCGCAAGGGCTGCCAGCCCTCGAACAGCGGGGTTACCGAAAAGTGGTCGGATGACAGGCGGGTCAGACGGCGGGTCAGTGACCCCTCATCCAGCAGCCAGTCCAGAATGGGCTGGTCGAGGGGAGTGGCCAGCTGTGAATACGGTAGCCACGCGACAGCGGCTGCTTGCGGGGAGGCGTACGACACGTCGGTCTGCTTGTAACAACCAAAGAGGCCGCGAGCTTAGCATGATTGCCCCGGCTGCTAGCATAATAGCCGGCCGTGCAGGCACCACCTGAGTGCCACCACGAACCTGACCAAGCCTGAACCGAGGAAACGCGTCTCTATGAAGAAGTGGCAATGTATTGTCTGCGGCCTGATCTACGACGAGGCTGCTGGCTGGCCTGACGACGGCATCGCCCCTGGCACCCGATGGGAAGACGTGCCGGAGGATTGGCTATGCCCGGACTGCGGCGTGGGCAAGGGTGACTTCGAAATGATTTCCATCGGCTGATAGAGGAAGCGGCACATGACGTCCCCTGTGGTGATCATCGGTACCGGCCTTGCGGGCTACAACCTGGCGCGTGAATTTCGCAAACTCGACGCTCAGACGCCGTTGCTGCTGATAACCGCGGACGATGGCCGTTCCTATTCCAAGCCCATGCTGTCTACCGGCTTCGCCAAGCAGAAAGACGCCGACGGCCTGTGCATGGCCGAGCCGGGGGCCATGGCCGAGCAGTTGAATGCCGAGGTGCGCACGCACACGCGCATCAGTGGTATCGACCCGGGTCACAAGCGCCTGTGGATGGGTGAAGAGGCTGTGACCTATCGCGACCTGGTGCTTGCCGTGGGCGCGCAAACCATTGCAGTGCCCGTTGACGGTGATGCAGGCGACCTGGTCTTCCCGGTCAACGACCTGGAAGACTACGCACGCCTTCGCGCGGCGGCCGCAGGGAAGCAGCGGGTGTTGATTCTGGGGGCTGGGCTGATCGGCTGCGAGTTTGCCAATGACATGAGCCTGGGCGGCTTCCAGGTCGATGTGGTGGCGCCGTGCGAGCAATTGATGCCGACCCTGCTGCCGCCTGCGGCGGCCAAAGCGGTGCAGGCAGGGCTGCAGCAGCTGGGTGTGCGCTTTCACCTGGGGCCGGTGCTGACGCGCTTGCAACGCTGCGACGGCGGCCTGCAAGCGCATCTTTCCGATGGCCTGGTGGTTAATTGTGACCTGGTGATTTCGGCCATCGGCCTGCGACCTCGCACCGACCTGGCCACGGCTGCCGGTTTGCAGGCTGGCCGCGGCGTCAGCGTTGACCGCTACCTGCGTACCTCACATGCCAACATCCACGCATTGGGCGATTGCGCAGAGGTCGATGGCATCAACCTGCTGTATGTCATGCCGCTGATGAGCTGTGTACGGGCCTTGGCACAGACCCTGGTCGGTAACCCCACAGCGGTCGCCTACGGCCCAATGCCCGTCACCGTCAAGACGCCGGCATGCCCGCTGGTGGTATCGCCCCCGCCAATGAGCCTGCGTGGGGCTTGGCAGGTAGAGGGCCAAGGCAGTGACATCAAGGCGCTGTGCCTCGACGCGGAGGGCAGCTTGCTGGGCTATGCCCTGACCGGCGCGGCCGTAACAGAGCGGCTGGCATTGAATCGTCAGCTCCCCCCTGTAATGGCGTGAATGGCCTATGTTTTGTCGCCAATGGCTTTTTCTGGCCCGCACAATGGCCGCGCTGATACTGGCGCGGCCCTGATGCTCGTGCCATTCTCACTCTCGTCTGCCGCAGATTAGAGCCTGCGGTGCCTTGAGCGCTGCTCCAAGGGCAGCACGGCATAACAACAAGAACTCCGTCAAAGAGGCTTTACCATGCGCAAACCAGATCTCGCCAACGTTATCGCCGAGAAGGCTGACCTGTCCAAGGACAAGGCCAACGAGGTGTTGAACACAATTCTCGAGCAAATCACCCTTGCCGTTAACACGGGCAATGTGACCTTGGTGGGTTTTGGCACCTTCGAGAAGCGCCACCGGGGCGCCCGCACCGGCAAAAATCCGCAAACTGGCGAGCCCGTGAAAATCAAGGCCAGCAACACGGTTGCTTTCAAGCCTGGCAAGGACCTGCGCGAGGGTGTGAACAGCCCTGCAAAACCCGCGAAGAAGAGCAAGTAACTGCGCTTGGCGCCTGTTGAACATGGCCTGACGGGCGCCTGAGGGCGCCCTTCTCATGAATGCAGGAAAATGTTCCGAAATGGATCAATTTGCTCAATAAAAGGATAAACTGCGGCGCTTAGTCACTTTTTATTCGAGGCGCGTTGATGAAGTTCCGCTTTCTTCTCTGGGCCATGGGGCTGTTGATGGCCAGGGCCAGCCGCAACAACCCTGCCTTCCAGCAGCAGCTCAAGGGCAAGGACCTGGTTTTCCAGATGCAAACGCTGGACGGCAAGGTGGCCCGGCACTTCATCGTCAGTAACGAGCGGGTCAGCAGCAAGGGCGGTTCATACCCGGAGCCGGCCTTCGCCATTGCCTTCAAGGACGCCGCCTACGGCTTTGCCACCCTGCAGGCCGCCAACAAGCAGTTGGCATTCATGCAGGGTATTCAGGACAAGCACATCCAGATCAAGGGTAACCCGGCGCTGGTAATGTGGTTTCAGGGCCTGATGAAATACCTGAAACCCAAAAAGAAACGCTGAAACACCAGGGGTCGCCTAGGCGGCCCCTGTCATTTTAGTGCGGCGTCTGGAACTGCGAAGCCAGTTCCCGCAGCAGGCTCTCGGCCTCAAGCACCTTGCTGACGACATCCTCGGCTTTTTCCCGCACCAGGCCCAGGCGCTCCAGCAATTCATCGGGTATTTCGTCCTGCGGCCCAGAGCCTATGCCCCGAGAACGCAGCAGCCGGGTGGCCAGAAACACCAGGTTGGGGAACGCGGAGTACTCCCCGTCATAGCCTGGGTCGTGCTGGAAGCGTAGCGCCGTCGACAGCTCATCGGGCATGTCCCACAGCTTCATCAGCCAGGCACCGATCTGCTCCCGGCTGATGCCCAGCAGGTGCTGTTCGACGTAGGTGTGGCACACGTGCGGGTTCACTTCCAGGTGGCGGCAGATCAGCGAAAAGTGCGGCGGGAACACATGGGCCAGCAGCAGGTAGCCAAAATTGTGCAGCAGCCCTGCCAGGTAGGTGAGCCCTGCTTCCGGGCGCTCGGCCCGAGGCATGGCGCGGGTGAGCCCTTCGATCACCGCAGCGGTATAGATCGATTGTTGCCAGTAGGGGGTCGCCTGCTGAGGCTGATCCTTGGGCAGGCTCAGGGTTTTGCCAAGCGCAAGGCCAAGGGCCAGGTTGATGACCAGGTCGAAGCCCAGCACGCGAACAATGGCGTCTTCCACCGAGCGTACCTTGCCCGGTGAGGCGTAATAGGGTGATGCCGCCCAGCTGACCACCTGTGCCGCCAGTGCCGGGTCGGTTTCAACCACGCCGGTGATGTCGTCGATGCTGGCGTTGGGGTCTACACGCAGCTTCATGATTTTCTGCGCGGTATCGGCCAGCGGTGGGATCTCGATGGTTTCTTCGAGGCGCTTCTGGATGCGTCGGGCGGTGAAGGCCTGGACGGCCTGGCTGATTTCCCGGGTATCGTCATCCGGGCGGTCGAGGTTAGGCCGGATGGCCTTTACGTCCTGGCCGAAGCTGCTGGCGCTGGCCTTGGCCAGCAGGCGCTTGAACGGCTCGCGCTCGATCTCCAGCAGCAGGCCGGTTTCACCGGACTGGATAAACACCTGCTCGACGTCGAGCAGGCTTTTTTCATACTGGCACGGCGAGCTGGTAAGTGCGGGGATGCCCGGCAGCACCTTGAGCTGGTGCTTGTCGAGCATCTGCCGCAAACGTGGCATGGGTACTGCGGTGAGCTTGCGACCGGTCAGCTCGGCCAGGCGGTTGAGGTCCAGCAACTGGCTCTGCGGGAACAGCACCATGAGTGCCCCGACCTCGTCATCCAGCAGTACAGCCTGTACGCAGGCGGCCGCAGGCGGTGGCGGGTGGGCCAACACCTCGCGGTAGGCAACGCCGAGCTTGTCGAGCAGCAGGCGTATGACCGAAGGCGTATGTGGGGCTGCGGTGTCCAGGGCAACTTGAGTCATGGTCCGTATCCACTGATTCTTTTAAACACGAAGTATAACCAGCCACGGCGCAAAACTGGATCCATTGTGGGACGCAGGTCACACCTGGCCATATTGCTGGCCGTGACGCAGCCAGCGATCGAGCAGCGGGCTGACATGCTCTGGCCAGCGTGCCACCAAGGCCTGGGCCGCGTCGCGCACCGCCGGCAGCAGGTCGGCATCACGCATCAGGTCGGCCACCTTGAATTGCAGCAGCCCGGTTTGCCGGGTGCCGAGCATTTCGCCGGGGCCACGCAGCTCCAGGTCTTTTTCGGCGATGATGAAGCCATCGTTGGTTTCACGCATGATGCCCAGGCGTTCGCGGCCGATCTGCGACAAAGGCGGGTGATACAGCAGTACGCAGTGGCTGGCGGCGCTGCCCCGGCCCACCCGGCCCCGCAGCTGGTGCAGCTGTGCCAGGCCCAGGCGCTCAGGGTTCTCGATGATCATCAGGCTGGCGTTGGGCACATCCACGCCGACTTCGATAACTGTGGTGGCAACCAGCAGCTGCAGGTTGCCGGCCTTGAACTCGGCCATGATCTCGGCCTTCTCGACAGGCTTCATGCGGCCATGAATAAGCCCGACACGGAGTTCGCCCAAGGCGCTGCCCAGCTCTTCATAGGTGCTTTCGGCGGCCTGGCAGGTCAGCTCTTCGGACTCTTCGATCAGGGTGCACACCCAGTAGGCCTGGCGCCCCTCCGCGCAGGCCGCACGTACCCGCTCGACCACTTCGAAGCGGCGGCTGTCAGCCACCAGCACGGTGTTGACCGGGGTACGGCCAGGCGGCAGTTCATCCAGCACCGAGGTGTCCAGGTCGGCGTAGGCGCTCATGGCCAGTGTGCGCGGGATGGGTGTGGCGGTCATGATCAGCTGATGGGGGCACAGCGTACCGGCAACACCCTTCTTGCGCAGGGCAAGGCGCTGCTGCACGCCAAAGCGGTGTTGCTCGTCGATGATCGCCAGGGCGAGGTTCTTGAATTTCACCTCTTCCTGGAACAGCGCATGGGTACCGACTACCATGGGTGCGCCGTTGGCGATCTGCTCCAGGGCACTGGCCCGCGCCTTGCCCTTGAGCTTGCCGGCCAGCCAGGCGACTTCGATGCCCAGCGGTTCAAGCCAGCGCTTGAAGGTGATGTAGTGCTGCTCGGCAAGAATCTCGGTGGGGGCCATGAGCGCCACCTGGTAACCCGCTTCCAGCGCCTGCAATGCTGCCAGGGCGGCGACCACCGTCTTGCCTGCACCCACATCGCCCTGTACCAGGCGCAGCATCGGCTCGTGCTGGCTCAGGTCATAGGCAATCTCGTTGGCCACCCGCTGCTGCGCGCTGGTTGGCTGGAAGCCCAGGTTCGCCAGGTATTTTGCCGGCAGGTGGCTAGGCTTGGGCAATACGGGGGCGCGCAGGCTGCGCAGGCTTTCACGCAGGCGCTGCTGCGACAGCTGGTGGGTGAGCAGTTCTTCGAACGCCAGGCGATGCTGAGCCCAGTGATGGCCCTCGGCAAGCTCATCCAGGTCAGCATCGGCTGGCGGGTTGTGCAGGTAGCGAATGGCCCCGTCCAGCGGTGCCAGCTGGTAGTCGCGGGCCAGCTCGTCGGGCAGCCAGTCTGGCAGGCTACGGGGGCCGAGCATGGCCAGGCTTTGCTGGCACAGCAGGCGCAGACGCTGCTGGGTGAGGCCTTCGGTGGACGGGTAGATCGGGGTCAGGGTCTGCTCAACCGGCGGTGGCGGCTCGTCGCCATTCAACGCCCTGTATTCGGGGTGGTAGATTTCCAGGCCGGAGGCACCGGGCCGTGCTTCGCCGTAACAGCGCAAATGGGTACCCCGCTTGAGGCCCTCCTTTTGCGCGTTGCTGAAGTGGTAGAAGCGCAGGCTCAGTACGCCGCTGCCGTCACCCAGGCGCACCACCAGGCTGCGGCGTTTGCCCATGGTCACATCGGCGCCGCTGACCACGCCTTCGATGACCGCATCCTGCCCCGGGCGCAACTGCCCGATGGGCACTACACGGGTGCGGTCCTGATAGCGCAGGGGCAGGTGGAACAGCACATCCTGCAGGTTTTCCAAGCCAACCTTGGCGAGCTTTTCCGCCATGGCATCGCCTACGCCCTTGAGTACCGTTACCGGTACCTTCGACAACTCACTCATGGCTCAGGCGGTTTGTTCGGCAGGGGCTTTGGCGACCGAGCACAGGCGGATCGAGTCGGCCAGAATCTCGATGGCCTTGGGCCGCGGGAAGCTGGCGCGCCAGGCGATGGCCACCGTGCGGAAGGGCGCAGGTGCGGTGAGTGGGCGCACTTCGATCACGCCGGGGGCATAGTGATGGCTGTGCACGGCCGAGAGCGGAAGGATCGACACGCCAAGGCCAGATGCCACCATATGGCGGATGGTTTCCAGCGAACTGGACTCGACCGTGGTGTGGCGGGCACCTTCGCCACCCTTGTTCAGGGTCGGGCAGGCTTCCAGTACCTGGTCGCGGAAACAATGGCCTTCGCCGAGCAGCAGCAGGCTCTTGTCGTTGAGCATGGCCGTGTCGATGGTTTTCTTGGCCGTCCAGGGGTGATCGGCTGGCATCAGGGCGCAGAACGGCTCGTCATACAGCGGCAAGGTCAGCACGTCGGCTTCGTTGAACGGCAGGGCGATGATCACTGCATCCAGTTCGCCGTTGCGCAGTTTTTCACGCAGCACATGGGTGAAGTTTTCTTCGATGTACAGCGGCATCTGCGGGGCCACTCGGTGCAGCTGCGGGATCAGGTGCGGGAACAGATAAGGGCCGACCGTGTAGATGGCGCCGACTTTGAGTGGTGCTGTGAGCTGGTTTTTACCGGCCTGTGCCAGCTCGCGAATGCCCTGGGCCTGCTCGAGTACCTTCTGCGCCTGGGCAACGATGCCTTCGCCGACCGGTGTCAGGCGCACCGCGCTTTTGCTGCGTTCGAAGATCAGCACGCCAAGCTCGTCCTCGAGCTTCTTCACACCGACCGACAGGGTGGGCTGGCTCACGTGACAACGTTCGGCGGCATGGCCGAAGTGCTGTTCCTGAGCGAGTGTGACGATGTAGCGGAGTTCTGTGAGGGTCATAACGTGCGTCCATGAAGTTGCGAGCCCAGCATAGCGGCTGCAATCGATAGACGCACGTTATCAGACTTGCTGATTTGTGACAGAAACAAAAGTATCAGCGGCGGTCCAGGGAGTACACAAACGGTGCCACGACTTCGATGGTGCCGTTGTTCAGCAATTCCGGCGGTGGCTTGGGTACCGTGCCGGCCCGGCGGATCATCTCCAGCGTTGCCCGGTCCAGCGAAGCACTGCCCGAGCCACCGGCCATGGCATACGACACGACCTTGCCCTCGGCATCCACTACAAAACGCAGGCGGTTGATGCCCTGCAGGCCGCGGCGACGTGCATCCTCAGGGTAACGCTTGTATTTCGCCAGGTGACGCAGCAGGTCGCTTTGCCAGGTTGGCAAGGCGTTGCTGTTGGACGCAATGCTCGGTGCCGGAGCCGCCGATTTCTGCGGTGGCGTGTTGCTGGGCGGTGCGTCCACGGTCTGTTCGGTTGGCGGCGCTTCCTTAGGCGGCTCAGGCTTTTTCTCAGGCTTGGGCGGTTGTGGCTTGGCCTTGGGCTTGGGCGGCTTGGGGATGGCGATCTTGGGTTTCGGGGCTTCCGCCAGCTTGGGCAATGGAGGCTCTTCGACCGGCGCCGGTGGCTGGGGTACCGCTTTGGGTGGGGGCGGTGGCGCAGGCTCGGGCAACGGCGCCAGCTCGACCATCATGGCTGCCGGTGGCAGCTCGATGGCCTGGGGCACCGACCAGTTGAGCATGAGCAGCACAGCGACGGCATGGACACCCAGCACAAGCGCCAGGCTGCCGCTGTAACGCGCCAGATTGTGCCGCGTCTTCGTCATTTCTTGGCTGCCGTCTCGAGACCTACCAGACCGACTTTCAGGTAGCCGGCCGCGCGCATGTTGTTCATCACTTCCATCAGGTCACCGTAGTCCACGCCCTTGTCGGCCTGGAAGAAGATGGTGGTCTCCTTGTCACCCTTGGTCTTGGCGTCGAGCATCGGGCCAAGCCGGTCGGGTGCTGGAACCTGATCGTCGCCGACATACAGCTTCTGGTCGGCCTTGACGCTGACGAACACCGGTTTCTCGGGCCTTGGCGCCGGCTTCGCCGTGGAGGCGGGCAGGTCGACCTTGATGTCGACCGTGGCCAGGGGGGCTGCGACCATGAAGATGATCAACAGCACCAGCATCACGTCGATGAAGGGGGTGACGTTGATCTCGTGGTTTTCGGCGAGGTCATCGCCACCTTCGTTAAGATGCAGGCCCATGGCTTACCCCACTTTCACCATGTGCGGGGCAGCGCGCTCGCCACCCTGGTGGTCCAGGTCACGGCTGACCAGCAGCAGTACCTGGGCGGAGGCGTCGGATACCTGTGCCTTGTAACCCGCGATGGAGCGGGCGAAGACGTTGTAGATGACCACGGCAGGAATCGCCGCTACCAGGCCCAGGGCCGTGGCCAGCAAGGCTTCGGCAATACCAGGTGCTACTACTGCCAGGTTGGTGGTCTGAGTCTTGGCGATGCCGATGAAGCTGTTCATGATGCCCCAGACCGTACCGAACAGGCCGACGAAGGGCGCGGTGGAGCCGATGGTTGCCAGTACCCCGGTGCCGCTGCTCATGTTGCGGCCGCTGGCGTGTACCAGGCGCTCCAGGCGGAAGCTGACGCGTTCCTTGATACCTTCTTTCTCGCGGGCGTTGGCTGACAGGCGCATTTCTTCGAGCGCGTCGTGGACCAGGGTGTGGGCCAGGGTGCCTTCCTTGTTGGAGACCTCGCTGGCCTCTTTCAGGCTGGCGGACTTCTTCAACTGGGCGATCTCGCCACGCAGGCGACGCTTGGCACCCAGCAGTTCGAAGCCTTTGGCGATCCAGATGGTCCAAGTGATGATGGACGCGATGGCCAGGCCGATCATGACCGCCTTGACCACCACGTCGGCGTTTTTGTACATGCCCCATGGGGACAGGTCGTGGGCCATGCCCAGCGAAGTATCTTCAACCAGGGCCTCGACGCTTGGGTCGACGGCAGCCGGGGCATCTGCAGCGTTAACCGGGGCCGCTTCGCCGGCCGGCGCGGCAGCGGTGTTTGCCGGAGCAGAGGCAGCGGCCGGTGCGGCGGCGGCATTGGCGTTAGGCTCATCGGCCATGGCCATCGGGGCCAGCACCAGGCTGAAGGCCAGCGCGGCGATGGCGCGCCAGGCGCGCGACTGGGTTGGCGAAGCGGAAGGTTGATTACGTGTCATGCTGGCCGGACCTGATGAAGATAAAGGTGGATGTTCTTCAAGGCCTCGAGGTAGGCCGAGAACAATTTGGTCGCCATTATTGCAAGTAATTCTTGTTAACAAAAGTAATCTTGTTGCTTTTTTCGCCTACGGTTGGGCGGATCTATCGGTCTAAGGGGGTTTCAGATGTCGGACCTTTCGGTCTTGATAGTAGGTTGTGGCGATGTCGGCGGCCGTCTGGCCCGGCAGATGTTGGCGCGTGGTTGGCATGTCAGTGGGCTGCGTCGCGCTGTGGGGCAACTGCCCCACGGGGTGGTACCTGTGGCCGCTGACCTGGCTGAGCCGGCAATACCGTCTGCCTGGCCAAGCCATGCACCGGATTACCTGGTGTACTGCGTGGCGGCCAGCCAGCATGACGAAGCCGGTTACCAGGCGGCCTACGTGCAGGGCTTGCGCCATGTGCAAGGCTGGTTGGCTGAGCGAGGGCAGCGCCCGCGTCGGCTGTTGTTCGTCTCCAGCAGCAGTGTATTTGCGCAGAAGGGCGGGGAATGGGTGGATGAGCAGTCGCCTACCAGCCCTGAAGGGTATTCGGGGCGGGTGATGCTGGAGGCGGAGCAGCTGGCCTTGGCGGGTGAGTGCCCGGCGAGTGTGGTGCGCCTGACCGGCATCTACGGCCCGGGCCGCGAGTGGCTGCTCAGCCAGGTTCGCCAGGGTTACCGGGTTGCCGAGCAGCCGCCGTTGTACGGCAACCGCATCCACGCCGAGGACGCTGCCAGCCTGCTGGCGTTCCTGTTGCAGGCCGATGCCGATGGCCGGGCGCTGGACGATTGCTACCTCGGCGTGGATGACGACCCTGCACCGCTGGCCGATGTGGTCGGCTGGCTGCGTGAGTACATGGGCGTTACACACTGGTCCGATGAGCAGCGGGTCCGGCGCACTGGCAGCAAGCGCTGCAGCAATGCCCGTGCGCGGGCCCTGGGTTGGGTGCCGGCATACCCCAGCTACAAAGAAGGGTACGCGGCTATTTTGCAGGGTTCGGTTAGCAACTAATCCGGCTCTTTGGGCTGCACATCACCCCCTGTGGGAGCGGGTTTACCCGCGAAACAAGCAGCGCGGTGGATGGCACCGGCTTCGCCGGTGTTCGCGGCTGAAGCCGCTCCCACACGGCCCTGGTACATCAACACGTTATGTACGGTTGCAGAACGGTAAGAGCAGCTTGCGGTGCGGCGCCCGGCCTCAGTTCTGCTCCAGCAGCCACTGCCGCTTGCCGGCCGCCAGTTGCGGCATTTCGTCCGGCTGCGCGCGGTTGACTGCCTGGGAAATCTCCAGCTGCTTGCCCGTGCGCTTGATGATGAACGGCGCACCTTGCTGGTTGCGCTCAAGCCACAGGCTGTCATTGCTGCCGCCCATGGTCGCGCAATCCCCCGCCAGGCACAGGGCGAAGCGATCCGGGCCGGGCAGCCCGGTAACGCTACCGGTATCGCTGAAGCGTACCGTGCCACCTGTGCCCTGGCCTTCGATGATCTTCCAGTCGCCGCCCAGATAGGCCTGATACAGCGCCTGCTCGAAGCTGCTACCCAGCTGCGCGTTGCCCGCAGCAGGTGCCTTGGCACGTACGAACGTCTGCTTGGCGCCCTGTGGGTCGACCGTTTGCAGTTCATCGCCATTCAAGGACAGCTGCTCGGTGGCACCGCCGTCGAAGGTGGCTACCCATTGCTTGTCATTGGCGCTGAGTTGCCCGTCGGCACCCTCAAAACCGTTGCTGTAACTGGCCCGCTGTTGGGCCACATCGAGCTTCCACTCGAATACCGGGCCATTGGCATCCAGGGCCTGGCGCAGGTTGTTGCCTTTGACGGCAGCGGTGATGGCCTGCTGGTTGATCCAGGTGCCATTGAAATCTTCAGGTTTGTGGCTGGCGCAGCCGCCCAGAAGCAGGGCTGCCAGCGTGAGAGGCAGTGCTAGACGCATGACGGAAAACCTTGCAGAAGAGGAGGGCGACAGGCAGAGCCTGCCGCCGCAAGCATCATTCGATGACCAGAATCGCGTCCATTTCGACCTGCGCACCTTTTGGCAGCGCAGCAACGCCGATGGCGGCACGGGCAGGGTATGGCTGCTCGAAGTAGCGGCCCATCACCTCGTTGACCTTGGCGAAGTGGCTCAGGTCGGTCAGGAAGATGTTCAGCTTGACGATGTCCTTGAACGAGCCACCGGCAGCTTCAGCCACTGCCTTGAGGTTTTCGAACACCTGCACGGTCTGGGCTTCGAAGCCTTCGACCAGTTCCATGGTCTTCGGGTCGAGCGGGATCTGCCCCGACATATACACGGTGTTTCCGGCCTTGATCGCCTGCGAGTAGGTGCCGATGGCGGCTGGGGCCTTGTCGCTGTTGATGACGGTCTTGCTCATGATGACTCCTTGCGGTTGGCGGGCTACGTACGCATGCGGGTGATGCGGACCACACCGGTCAAGGTACGCAGTTTCTTGATCACACGCGCCAGGTGCACGCGGTCGTGCACGCTGACCACCAGTTGGACCACGCTGATACGGCCGTCGCGTTCGTCCATGCTGATCTTCTCGATGTTGCCATCGGCCGCATTGACGCTGCTGGCCAGCAGCGCGATCAGGCCGCGCTGGTGCTCAAGCTCGACACGCAGCTCGACATTGAATTCGCCGGTGATGTCCTTGGCCCAGGAAAGCTGCACACATTTTTCTGGGTTATGGCGGATTTCGCTGATGTTCCGGCAGTTTTCCAGGTGCACCACCATGCCTTTGCCCGCCGACAGGTGGCCGACAATGGGGTCGCCAGGGATGGGCGTACAGCATTTGGCGTAGCTGAGCACCAGCCCTTCGGTGCCACGGATGGCCAGCGGGCCTTCGGGTGCGGGCAGTTGCTCGCCATCGGCGGACAGCAGCCTGCGCGCGACCACGTAGGCCATGCGGTTGCCAAGGCCGATGTCTTCCAGCAGGTCCTCGATCAGCTCCAGGCGATACTCCGCCAGAATGGCCTGGATACGCTCCTGCGCAATCTGCTCCAGGCTGCTGTCGAAGCCGGTGAGCACCTTGTTCAGCAAGCGCTCGCCCAGGCTGATGGACTCCGAACGGCGCTGTTGCTTGAGCGCGTGGCGGATATGGGTGCGCGCTTTGCCAGTGACCACGAAGTTGAGCCAGGCCGGGTTCGGGCGTGCACCGGGGGCGCTGACGATTTCAACCGTCGAGCCGCTTTGCAAGGGCTCGGACAGCGGTGCCAGGCGCCGGTTGATGCGGCAGGCGATACAGCTGTTGCCCACATCGGTGTGCACCGCGTAGGCGAAGTCCACCGCGGTGGAGCCTTTGGGCAGCTCCATGATGCGGCCTTTGGGCGTGAACACGTAGACCTCGTCCGGGAACAGGTCGATCTTCACGCTCTCGATGAATTCCAGCGAGTTGCCCGCACGTTGCTGCAGCTCGAGGATGCCCTTCACCCACTGCCTGGCCCGGGCGTGGTTGCCCTTGGGTTGCTCGTCCTCGTTGGACTTGTACAACCAGTGCGCCGCAATGCCGTTGTTGGCCATCTCTTCCATCTCCGCCGTGCGGATCTGGATTTCGATGGGCACCCCGTGCATGCCGAACAGGGTGGTGTGCAACGACTGGTAGCCGTTGGCCTTGGGGATGGCGATGTAGTCCTTGAACCGGCCCGGCAGCGGCTTGTACAGGTTGTGCACGGCGCCCAGCACGCGGTAGCAGGTGTCGACCTTGTCGACCACGATGCGGAAGGCATACACGTCCATGATCTCGTTGAAGGCGCGGCGCTTGCCACGCATCTTCTTGTAGATGCCATAGAGGTGTTTCTGCCGGCCGCTGACCTCGCCCTGGATACCGTCGGCGGCCAGGCAGTGGGCCAGCGATTGCTCGATCTTGGCGACGATTTCCTTGCGGTTGCCCCGCGCGCTCTTCACGGCACGGTTGATCAGCGACGAGCGCATCGGGTGCATGGCCTTGAAGCCGAGGTCTTCGAACTCTACGCGTACGGTGTGCATCCCCAGGCGGTTGGCGATGGGGGCATAGATTTCGAGGGTTTCCTTGGCGATGCGCCGGCGTTTTTCACCGGACAGCACTTCCAGCGTGCGCATGTTGTGCAGGCGGTCGGCCAGCTTAACCAGGATCACGCGGATATCGCGTGCCATGGCCATGGCCATCTTCTGGAAGTTTTCAGCCTGGGCTTCTGCCTTGGTCTCGAAGTTCATCTGGGTCAGCTTGCTGACCCCATCGACCAGTTCGGCCACCGTCTCGCCGAACTGCTGGCTGAGGGCTTCCTTGGCAATGCCGGTGTCTTCGATCACGTCGTGCAGCATGGCTGCCATCAGGCTCTGATGGTCCATGTGCATGTCGGCAAGGATACTGGCCACAGCCAGCGGGTGGGTGACGTAGGGCTCGCCGCTGCGACGGCGCTGCCCGTCGTGGGCCTGTTCTGCGTAGAAATAGGCGCGGCGAACCAGGTTGACCTGTTCGGGCCCTAGGTAGGTCGACAGCCGTTCGGCCAAGACTTCTATACCCGGCATGGGTTCACCTCCTGCCGAGGGAGAGGGCCTTGCGCCGTGCGACGTCGACCAGGCATCAATCAGACAGCCTCGTTCGACTCGTCCTCGAATGCGGCGAAGACCGGATCCTCGGTGACGATCTCTTCAGCAGCGATGAACTCGTTGGTGACGATGCCTTCGGCGATTTCACGCAGGGCAACAACGGTCGGCTTGTCGTTTTCCCACGCAACGCGTGGCTCTTTGCCGCCGGTCGCCAACTGGCGAGCGCGCTTGGTCGAGAGCATGACCAGCTCAAAGCGGTTATCCACGTGTTCCAGGCAGTCTTCAACAGTTACGCGGGCCATGGTCTTCCTCAGTAGCAAATGCGGTGGGCGTGCAGCCCAATAGTGGGCAGGCGGACTCGATAGTATAAAAATTCACCAGCCAATAGGGAAGCGCTGTTTTGCTCCGGCAACGCCTGAGGCCGCGGCTATTGCCGCGAAATGGCCGGGCCAGACACCGTCCTGCATGTGCCTGACGATAACCTCAGAGCATCGCGTCACGCAACCGCGGGGTCAGCTCTTCGAACAGGGTCTGTACCGAGCGCAGCGCGCGGCAGTCGGGCCTGGTCAACAGCCACAGTTGGGTATCGCAACCTGGCAGTGGGCCACTGAGGGCGTCCACCCCCGGCAACGTGTGCACCATGTAGTCGGGCAGTGCGGCCACACCCAGGCCGGCCGTTACCAGTTGGGCAATGGTCGACATGCCACTGCACTGGTAGCGCGGGCTCAGCCCGGGGTGGTGCTGGTTGCGCCAGACCACGGTTGGGTGGTCCTGCATGGAATCGTCTGGCGCAATCCACGGCACACTGTTCGTCGACTCGGCCAGGCCGTCGCGCCAATGGGGCTGGCCGCAGATCACATAGGAGGTGGACCCCAGGTTGCGACCCACCAGGTGTTCCGGCGGCGTGTTGGTCAGGCGCAGGGCAATATCGGCGTCGCGCCGGCTGAGGTTGGCAAATGTGTTGGAAGTGCCCATCTCCAGCGACAGGGCCGGGTAGTTGGGCATGAATTCGGCCAGTGCGGGCAGCAACAGGCTGTGCATGACCGCCTCGGTGCACGTCAGGCGTACGGTCCCGCTGACCACCTGCTCGCCACTGGTGAGGGCGATGCGTGCGGCATCCAGCGCCTGTTCCGCGCGCTCGGCCTGCTCGGCCAGTGCCTGGGCAGTGTCGGTTGGCAGGTAGCCTTTGCGGCTTTTCACGAACAGCGCGGTGCCTAGCGCCGATTCCAGCCGGCGGATGGAGCGGAACACCGTCGACACGTCTACCTTCAGCAGTTCGGCCGCCTTGGCCAGCGAGCGCCCGCGTTCCAGTGCGAGCACCAGGGTCAGGTCGGCATGGGTAATCTGATATTGCATTGGTGCACGCTCTGCTTGCCGAATTGCCAATGTCTGTTGCGTTTTGGCCATTTTATAGTGAAACGGCCCCCGGGAAGCAATGCACCCGATGCGGCAATCAATCCCCACGATGGGAACGTGACAATAACAACAGCAGCAACCATCGCCGCCCTCGAGGCGTCATCCGTAGCATCACATCGCCGCAGTAAACCCAAGGATGTACAGCCATGACGTCGGTCCCCCCGTGCGCCAGCCGTTCCCGCGAGATGAACGGCTTCCTGCAGGCAAGGCTTTTCAACGGTTCGCCTTCTAATCCTGCGCCTCTTCTTTACAATGGCGCCCCCGTTGCAGGCCAAGGCATGGGCCCCGGATGATCCGGCCCCGATCGCAGATTCTCGACGAGTGAGCGCGGGCCTTTGCAAAAGGCCTGTGAAAAACAATTCCAACACCGGCGGCTAATACTCATGAGCAACTACACAGAAGCCGGCCGCCCACCCGATGTGGCAGCCGATGCGGGTAAACAGGCCCAGGGCAAGGGCCTGGCAAAAGGGCGGCTGGGGCTGCTCGCCAGCGTGGTTCTGGGCATCTCGACCATTGCGCCCGTCTATACGCTGACTGGCGCCCTTGGCCCTACCGTGCGCGAGGTGGGCGCCCACTTGCCTGCCGTGTTCATCGTCGGCTTCCTGCCCATGCTGCTGGTGGCGCTGGGGTATCGTGAGCTGAATTCGGCAGAGCCTGACAGTGGCACCTCGTTCACCTGGTCGGCACGGGCGTTCGGCCCCATGATCGGTTGGATCGGCGGTTGGGGGCTGGTGGTGGCAACTACCATCGTGCTGTCGAACCTGGCCGGCGTGGCGGTGGACTTCTTCTACCTGTTCCTCGGCCAGATCACCGGCAACCACGACCTCGCCGCGCTCGCGGACCACCTGCTGATCAACATCGTCACCTGTTGCGTGTTCATCGCGCTGGCAGTGTGGATCTGCTGCCGCGGCATGGCCACGACCATGACGGTGCAGTACGGCCTGGTGGCGTTGCAGCTGCTGGTACTGGTCGGCTTTGCCTTCGCGGCGTTCGGTGAAACCACCGCGCCGCCGCCGCTGGAATTCGATTTCGCCTGGTTCAACCCGTTCGGCGTCGAATCGTTCTCAGCCTTCGCGGCCGGGCTTTCGCTGTCGATCTTCATCTTCTGGGGCTGGGATGTGTGCCTGACCGTCAGCGAAGAGTCGGTAGGCAGTGAAGAAGTACCGGGCAAAGCCGCCACCTGGACGGTGCTGCTGATTCTGGGTTTGTACCTGCTTACCGCCATTGCCACCCTGCAGTTTGCCGGCATCAGCGAACAGGGCCTGGGCCTGAACAACCCGCGCATTCAGGAAAACGTATTCGCCCACCTGGCAGGGCCGGTGATGGGGCCGCTGGCCATTCTGATGTCCGTGGCGGTGCTGGCCAGCACCGCGGCGTCATTGCAGTCGACCTTTGTGTCGCCGGCGCGCACCTTGTTGGCCATGGGTTACTACGGTGCGGTGCCACAGAAGTTCGCCAAGGTCTGCCCCCGCTCCCAAACCCCGCGGTACGCCACCATTTGTGCGGGTGTAGCAGCGGGTCTGTTCTACGTGACCATGCGCACCCTCAGTGAAAACGTGCTGGCGGACACCATCACCGCGCTGGGCATGATGATCTGCTTCTACTACTCGCTGACCGCCTTTGCCTGCGTCTGGTACTTCCGCCGCAGCCTGTTCGACAGCCTGCGCCACTTCTTCATGCGTGGCCTGTGCCCGCTGGTGGGTGGGGTAATCCTGTCGGTGATCTTCGTGCGCACGGCCATCGACAGCGCTTCACCGGATTTCGGCAGCGGCTCGCATGTCGGTGGGTTGGGCCTGGTGTTCGTGATCGCCGCCATCATCTCGGTGCTGGGCATCGTGCTGATGCTGTTGTCGCGGCTGCGGGCACCGGCCTACTTCCTGGGGGCGACGCTGCGCCAGCAGGCCACGCTTTCTATCCCGGAATGATGCGCAAGGGGCGCTGTGCGCCCCGGCCCGTGGACGCCGGCTTCAGCCAACCAGCTCGGTCAGCAGGGCCCCGTGGCGCTGTTGCTGGTTTTTCAGCAGCAGGCGATTGGCGCGGAACACCGCTTTAAGGTCCAGTAGCGCAGTTGCGAAATCGTCATTGATGATGACGTAGTCGTATTCGGCGTAGTGCTGCATCTCGCTGACCGCTTCTTTCATGCGCCCGGCGATGATCTGCTCGCTGTCCTGCCCACGGTTATCCAGGCGATGGCGCAGGGCCTCCTGGCTGGGCGGCAGGATGAACACCGACAGCGCGTTGGGCATGAGCTTGCGCACCTGCTGGGCGCCTTGCCAGTCGATTTCCAGAATCAGGTCATAGCCCTGGTCGAGTGTTTGTTGCAAGGCGCTGCGGGACGTGCCGTAGAAGTTGCCGAACACTTCGGCATGCTCCAGGAAGTCGCCCTGGTCGATCAGCGCCCTGAATGCGTCGTGCGCCACGAAGTGGTAATTGACCCCGTGCTCCTCGCCCGGGCGCATGGTGCGGGTGGTGTGCGAGACCGAGACGCGGATGTGCGGGTCTTCTGCGGTCAGGGCAGTGACCAGGCTGGTCTTGCCGGCGCCCGAAGGGGCCGAAACGATGTAGAGGGTACCGCTGCAGTGGTTCATGGTCGGGTGGCCTTACTCGATGTTCTGTACTTGTTCACGCATCTGTTCGATCAGCACCTTCAGGTTGACCGCTGCTTGCGTGCTGCGTGGGTCGAAGGCCTTGGAGCCCAGGGTGTTGGCTTCGCGGTTGAGCTCCTGCATCAGGAAATCCAGGCGCCGGCCGGCAGCGCCACCGCCCTTCAGTACGCGGCGCACTTCGGTCACGTGGGTGCTGAGGCGGTCGAGTTCCTCGGCCACATCACTCTTCTGGGCCAGCAGTACCATCTCCTGCTCCAGGCGTTGCGGGTCCAGTTCGGCCTGCAGATCGCTGAAACGGTCGAGCACCTTCTGACGCTGGGTGGCCAGCATCTGCGGCACGAGTGCGCGCAGGGTGGTCACCTCGTTGGCCATGCTGTCCAGGCGTTCGTTGATCAGCCTGGCCAGCTCCACACCCTCGCGCTGGCGCCCGGCCTTCAGTTCGGCCAGGGCTTCATCGAACAGCGCCATGGCTTCGGCATTGAGGGCCTGGGGGTCGCTGGTATCGGCCACCAGCACGCCTGGCCACGACAGCACCTCAAGCGGGTTGAGCGGGGCCGGCTGCTTGATCAGGCCTGCGACCTGCTCGGCGGCGGCAACCAACTGGGCCGCGCGCTGGTGGTCGACCTTCAGTGGTTTGCCGGCGCTGTCTTCGTTGAGGCGCAAGGTGCACTCCACCTTGCCCCGTGACAGCCCCTGGCGCAGGCCCTCACGCACACCGCCTTCCAGGTCGCGCAGGGCATCTGGCAGGCGCAGGTGCGGTTCAAGGTAGCGGTGGTTGACCGAGCGCAGCTCCCAGACCAGGGTGCCTTGGCTGCCGGCGCGCTCGACGCGCGCAAAGGCGGTCATGCTGTGCACCATGGGAGTACCTCGCATAGATGGATAACGTTGGAAGCCCGCAGGCTGCAAGGCGCAGGATTGTAGCGCAATGGGGCCTCGCCGCCCAATCCGGCCATGTTAAAGAGCGGCCGCCAGAGCGCTCGGAAAAGGCGACGGGCAGTGCCAGGCGCGACGATAGGCATGTCGTGCGCAGGCCACGGGCTCTATAATGCCTGTCAGATTCTAAGCCCCAGTACAGGTATCCCAGATGAAACGTCCAAGTGGTCGCGCCGCCGATCAGCTCCGCTCGATCCGCATTACCCGCAACTACACCAAGCACGCCGAAGGGTCGGTACTGGTCGAGTTCGGTGACACCAAGGTCATCTGCACGGTCAGCGTGGAAAACGGCGTGCCGCGCTTCCTCAAAGGCCAGGGCCAAGGTTGGCTGACCGCCGAATACGGCATGCTGCCGCGCGCTACCGGTGAGCGTAACCAGCGCGAAGCCAGCCGTGGCAAGCAGGGTGGCCGCACCCTGGAAATCCAGCGCCTGATCGGCCGCTCGCTGCGCGCTGCGCTGGACATGAGCAAGCTCGGTGACATCACGTTGTACATCGATTGCGACGTCATTCAGGCCGACGGTGGTACCCGCACCGCTTCAATCACCGGTGCGATGGTTGCCCTGTGCGATGCCCTGGCCGTGATCAAGAAGCGCGGCGGCCTGAAGGCCGGCAACCCGCTCAAGCACATGATCGCCGCGGTGTCGGTGGGCATGTATCAGGGTGAGGCTGTGCTTGACCTGGACTACCTGGAGGACTCGGCGGCCGAAACCGATTTGAACGTGGTCATGACCAGCGCAGGTGGTTTCATTGAAGTGCAGGGTACCGCTGAGGGTGCGCCGTTCCAGCCTGCAGACTTCAACGCCATGCTGGCGTTGGCGCAGAAGGGTATGGATGAGATCTTTGCCCTGCAGCAGGCGGCTTTGGCTGACTGACGCTTGAACCAGGCGCCGCTCCTACACAGGCCCGTAGGAGCGAGCGCAGCTCGCGATGAAGCCACCCCGCTATCAGCCGTCAGATAGTCAGCGTCCAGTCATAATCGACGATCAGCGGCGCGTGCTGTGAGAAGCGCGGCTGACGCGGCAGGCGGGCGTTACGCACGAAGCGACGCAGGCCTGGGGTAAGGATCTGGTAGTCGAAGCGATAGCCCAGGTTGAGCATCTCGGCCTGTTCGTTGTCTGGCCACCAGCTGTACTGGTCGCCTTCGCGGCTGACTTCGCGCAGGGCGTCTACATAACCCATCTCGCCCGTGATCGCATCCATCCAGGCGCGTTCCGGCGCCAGAAAGCCCGGTGACTGCTGGCTGTCGCGCCAGTTCTTGATGTCGAGCTTCTGCTGCGCCACATAGAACGAGCCACAGTAGATGTACTCGCGGCGCTTGCGGCGCTGCTTGTCCAAATACTTGGCGAAGTCGTCCATCAACTTGAATTTCTGGTTCAAGTCTTCGTCCCCGTTCATGCCCGAAGGCAAAAGCAGGCTGGCAATACTGACTTTGTCGAAATCTGCTTGCAGATAACGCCCGTAGCGGTCGGCTGTCTCGAAGCCCAGGCCGGTGATGACTGCCTTGGGCTGCATGCGCGAGTAGAGCGCCACGCCACCTTGGGCAGGCACCTCCGCATCGCAGGCATAAAGGAAATAGCCATCGAGCTGGAAAGCTGGGTCGTCGAGTTCAAAGGCCGAGGCGCGGGTATCCTGAAGGCAGATGACGTCGGCATTCTGGGCTTGTAGCCAGCTGAGCAAACCACGCTCGGCCGCAGCCTGAATGCCATTAACGTTCACACTGATGATCCGCATAAATGGCCCCAAAAATCTCGTGCGTGTATGATACCCGAGCTCAACCCATTTAGCTAAATCCGTGGTGTCCGGGACTTTTCATGCAGCCGTATCAGCGCGACTTCATCCGTTTTGCCATCGATCGCGGTGTACTGCGTTTCGGTGAGTTCACCCTTAAGTCGGGGCGTACCAGCCCGTATTTCTTCAATGCCGGCCTGTTCAGCAGCGGTTCCGCCCTGGCTCAGCTGGGGCGTTGCTATGCAGCGGCCATCGTCGACAGCAAGATCCCCTTCGACGTCCTGTTCGGCCCCGCCTACAAAGGCATCCCGTTGGCGGCAGCCACCGCCGTGGCCCTGGCCGAGCAGCACCAGCTGGACGTGCCCTGGTGCTTCAACCGTAAAGAGGCCAAGGACCATGGCGAGGGCGGCAGCCTGGTAGGGGCACCGCTGGCCGGTGACGTCCTCATCATCGACGACGTGATCACCGCCGGTACCGCCATTCGCGAAGTCATGCAGATCATCAACGCCCAGCAGGCCAAGGCCGCAGGCGTGCTGATCGCGCTCAACCGCGAAGAGCGCGGCAACGGTGAGCTCTCGGCGATCCAGGAAGTCGAGCGCGACTTCGGTATCCCGGTGGTCAGCATCGTGTCGCTGACCCAGGTGCTGGAGTTCCTGGCCGATGATCCGCAGCTCAAGCAGCATCTGCCGGCGGTCGAAGCCTATCGGGCGCAATACGGGATCTGACCCGGCGCCCGGCAACTAAAAAGGCGACCTCGGTATGAGGTCGCCTTTTTTGTGTCGCCAGTTCAGGCCCTGTCGCCCGTTACGAGCGCGCCTTGTGGTTGGTAATCAGGGTGCCCACGCCGCTGTCGGTGAAGATCTCCAGCAGCACGGCATTCGGCACGCGGCCATCGATGATGTGCGAGCTGTTCACGCCGCCCTGCACGGCATCGAGGGCACATTTGATTTTCGGCAGCATGCCGCCGTAAATGGTCCCGTCGGCGATCAGTTCATTGACCTGCTCGGTGGTGAGGCCCGTCAGTACCTGGCCCTGCTTGTCCATCAGGCCGGCGATGTTGGTCAATAGCATCAGCTTCTCGGCCTTCAGCGCCTCCGCCACCTTGCCAGCCACCAGGTCGGCGTTGATGTTGTACGACTCACCGTTGCTACCCACGCCAATCGGCGCGATAACCGGGATGAAGTCGCCCCTCACCAGCATGTTCAGCAGGTCGGTATTGACGCTGACCACTTCACCCACATGGCCGATGTCGATGATTTCCGGGGTGGTCATCTCAGGGGTCTGGCGGCTGACGGTGAGCTTGCGCGCACGGATGAGCTCTGCGTCCTTGCCGGTGAGGCCGATGGCGCTGCCGCCGTGACGGTTGATGAGGTTGACGATGTCCTTGTTGACCTGGCCGCCCAGCACCATCTCCACCACGTCCATGGTCGCCGAGTCGGTCACGCGCATGCCGTCGATGAAGTGGCTCTCGATCGACAGACGCTTGAGCAGGTCACCAATTTGCGGGCCGCCACCGTGCACCACTACCGGGTTGATGCCCACAGCCTTCATCAGCACGATGTCGCGCGCGAAGCCGGTCTTGAGCTCCTCGCTTTCCATCGCGTTGCCGCCGTACTTGATCACCAGGGTCTTGCCGACGAAGCGGCGGATGTAAGGCAGTGCTTCGGACAAAACCTCGGCTACATGGGAAGCGGCATCGCGATCGAGGGTCATGCAGGGCTCCTGTGAAGGACAGATAGTCGGTCAGAACGGCAGTTGCAACGCAGGCTCAACCCGCAGCAACTGAGTGCGGAAAACATCCTTGATACGTTGCAGTTCGGCTTCGCTGTCGGCCTCGAAACGCAGCACCAGCACCGGCGTGGTGTTGGAGGCGCGGACCAGGCCCCAGCCCCTGGGGTAGTCCACCCGCACCCCATCGATGGTGGTCAGGCTGGCTTCGCCCCAGTCGGCGTCGCGTTGCAGTGCATCAATGATGCTGAATTTACCCTCGTCGGTCATATCAATGTTGATTTCCGGCGTGGAAATATCGTTTGGGAAGGCGGCGAACAGGTCCTCGGCGCTTTGCTCGGCCTTGCTGAGAATTTCCAGCAGGCGTGCGGCGCTGTAGATGCCATCGTCAAAACCGTACCAGCGCTCCTTGATGAAGATATGACCACTCATCTCGCCGGCCAGTAACGCGCCGGTCTGTTTCATCTTCTTCTTGATCAACGAGTGGCCGGTCTTCCACATTAAGGCGCGGCCACCCTGCTGTTCGATCAGGGGCGTCAGGCGACGGGTGCATTTGACGTCGAAGATGATCTCGGCGCCCGGGTTGCGGGCCAGCACGTCCTGGGCGAACAGCATCAACAGGCGGTCGGGGTAGACGATGCTACCGGTATTGGTGACAACGCCTACGCGGTCGCCGTCACCGTCGAATGCCAGGCCAATATCGGCCCCGGTCTGCCTGACTTTGGCAATCAGGTCCTGCAGGTTCTCGGGTTTGCCAGGGTCGGGGTGGTGATTGGGGAAGTTGCCATCCACCTCGCAGAACAGCGGGATCACATCGCAGCCCAAGGCTTCGATCAGCTGTGGCGCAATGACGCCAGCCGCGCCGTTGCCGCAGTCCACTACTACCTTAAGCCTTCTGGCCAGCTTGACGTCGTCGAGGATCTGCCGGGCATAACGGGGCAGGATGTCCACCTGCTCCAGGCGGCCGGTGGCAAAGCTCAGGTCGTGGGTTTGCAGGCGAGTGAGCAGTGCCTGGATCTGCTCGTTGGCCAGCGTGTCGCCGGCAATGACGATTTTGAAGCCGTTGTAGTCCGAGGGGTTGTGGCTACCGGTGAGCATCACGCCCGAGCGGCCGGCCAGTACATTGGTTGCGTAGTACAGGGCGGGGGTGGGCACCAGGCCGATATCGCTGACCTGGCAGCCGGCATCCACAAGGCCCTTGATCAATTGCTCCACCAGCACTGGGCCAGACAAGCGCCCGTCGCGGCCTACGCACACTTGCGGCTCGCCCTCTGCCAGGCTCTGGGCGCCGATGGCGCGGCCAATCCAGTAGGCGGTTTCGGCATGCAACGTCTTGCCGACCACGCCGCGGATGTCGTAGGCGCGGAAGATGCTCTGGGGCAAGGTGGCGGGGACCAAATCGGCCATGTCGTTCATCGCTGGGTACTCCATCAGTCAGAAACGCTGTGGGCTGGCGCAAATAGAACGCTTGGACGAAGGTTTCGCCAGAGAGTTCGCCATCCTTGGCCATAACGGTCAGCTGCTGGCTCAGTGGCTGCCAGAGTGACCAAAGCCGCCAGCGCCCCGCTGGCTTTCGTCGAACGCCTCGACGATGTCGAAACGCGCCTGTACCACCGGCACCAGCACCAACTGGGCGATACGCTCGCCGACCGCGATGGTGAACGGGGTAGTGCCACGGTTCCAGCAGGACACCATCAGCTCGCCTTGGTAATCCGAGTCGATCAGCCCCACCAGGTTGCCCAGCACGATGCCGTGCTTGTGGCCCAGGCCCGAGCGAGGCAGTACCAGCGCCGCGAGCCCAGGGTCGCTGATGTAAATCGACAGGCCGGTGGGGATGAGCACGGTCTGGCCTGGTTCGAGCACGGTGTCCTGCGCAAGCAGGGCGCGCAGGTCGAGGCCGGCGGAGCCTGGGGTGGCGTAGCTGGGCAGCGGGAATTCGCTGCCCAGGCGTGGGTCGAGAATCTTGGCTTGAAGTGCGTGCATGTAACTTACTGAACCTGGTTGAGCCGTTCGGCGATGAAGGCGACCAGTTGCCGGGCGATCTTGCCCTTGCTGGTCTGCGCGAAAAGGGTCTGGTGCTGTTGCCGGTCGATCACGGTCAAGGCGTTTTCTTCGCTGTTGAAGCCGATGCTGGGGTTGGCCACATCATTGGCGACGATCAGGTCGAGGTTCTTGTCCTTGAGCTTGCGCGTGGCGTAGTCGAGCAGGTGCTCGGTTTCGGCAGCGAAGCCGACGCTGAACGGGCGGTCGGCACGGCCGGCGATGGTGGCAAGGATATCGGGATTGCGCACCATCTGCAGCAGCATGCCGTCGCCGGTCGTAGGGTCTTTCTTGAGTTTTTGCGGGGCAACCACCTCTGGCCGGTAGTCTGCAACCGCCGCGGACGCGATGAACAGGTCGCACGGCATGGCGGCTTCACAGGCTGCGAGCATGTCCCGCGCGCTCACCACGTCGATACGGCTGACACGGTCAGGGGTGGGCAGGTGCACCGGGCCGTTCACGAGGGTGACCCTGGCCCCGGCTTCTGCAGCCGCCTCGGCCAGGGCAAAGCCCATCTTGCCGGAGCTATGATTGGTGATATAGCGCACCGGGTCGATGTTTTCCTGGGTGGGGCCCGCCGTGATCAGCACGTGCTTGCCGGTCAGTGCCTGGCGCTTGAAGCTTTCGGCCGCGCACCAGGCCAGGTCGGTGGCTTCGAGCATGCGGCCCAGGCCGACGTCGCCACAGGCCTGGCTGCCCGATGCGGGGCCGAACACCTGAATGCCCCGGCTCTTCAGCAGCTCGAGGTTGGCCTGGGTGGCCGGGTCGCGCCACATCGCCTGGTTCATGGCCGGGGCAACGGCAACGGTGGCATCGGTGGCCAGTACCAGGGTGGTCAGCAGGTCGTCGGCCATGCCTTGGGCCAGGCGCGCCATCAGGTCGGCAGTGGCCGGCGCGATCAGCACCAGGTCGGCCCATTTGGCCAGTTCGATGTGGCCCATGGCGGCTTCGGCGGCCGGGTCCAGCAGGTCCATGTGCACGGGGTGGCCAGACAACGCCTGCAGGGTCAGCGGGGTGATGAATTCGGCACCACCGCGGGTCATGACGACGCGCACCTGGGCGCCGTGCTCAAGAAGTCGGCGAATCAGTTCGGCGCTTTTGTAGGCGGCGATGCCACCACCGACGCCGAGAACGATGCGCTTGCGATACAGCCGCTGCATAGGCTTGCCTTTTTCCGGTGAAAGCGGGCGGCGACAGGAACTGCGTGCGGCAGAACGTCGCATGTACGAAGCGAAATAGATTAACACAGGGCCGAAATGGCCCGCAGCAAGGGCAGGGGGCGGGGGATGAATATCAGGGAGTGGCCGACTGAAGAAAGGCCGCGGGAGAAGTTGCTGCAGCGTGGGGCTGCGGTGCTGACGGATGCCGAATTACTTGCCGTGCTGCTGGGTTCTGGCGTTGCCGGGCGCAATGTCCTGGACCTTGCGCGGGGGCTGTTGGTGCGTTTTGGCGGGCTGAGGCAGTTTCTGGAGGCCGATCGCGAAACCGTACTGCGCGAGCCGGGTATCGGGGCCGTGAAGTATGCGCAGCTGCAGGCGCTTCTGGAGATTGGTCGACGGCACCTGGATGAGAGCATCGAGCGCGCTTCGGCGCTAGAGGGGCCAGTGGCGGTACGGCGTTATCTCAAGGCCATGCTGCGGCATGAAGCCAGTGAAGTGTTTGGCTGCCTCTTTCTGGACACCAAACACCGCCCGCTGGCGTTCGAGATCCTGTTCAGAGGCACCATAGACCGCGCCAGTGTCTACCCGCGCGAAGTGGTTCGAAGGGCTTTGCTGCACAATGCGGCGGCATTGATCCTGTGCCACAACCACCCTTCCGGCATCAGCGAGCCGAGCCAGGATGACGTGCACCTGACCCTGTCGCTCAAGCGGGGTTTGGCACTGATCGACGTGCGGGTGCTGGACCACATCATCATTGGCGACGGGGAGCCGTTATCGATGGTGGAAGAGGGCTGGATGGTGGCCTGATGGTGCCCATTCGCGGCTGTTTCGTGTTCGCCGTATCAGGGTCTGCGCCTATACGATCGAGCGCCGCCCGCGCGGCGCATCGCGAGCTGCGCTCGCTCCTACGCT